>JAGQYH010000053.1:0-4396 GCA_020436175.1 Bacteroidota bacterium | reverse complement strand
CCAAGCCGTTCGGGTGATGGAGAGTGAAGGGTTTCCTATCTAAAAGGATATTAAGCTGAAAATTGAATTTGATAATTAATCATTAAAAACTACCCGTTAACCCTTCTAAACAACTTGCTAAAACTCATCATAGCCATTAAATTACTAATCTTTAATTGACCACTCATCACAGCGGTTTCCGGAGATAGCTTTCCCAATTCTACCTCCTCATAAACGGATGCTTCACTGCTTACGGTGCATTCGGCTGAATCAGACAGGCCTTCTGTTACTGTGCATTTTCCATTATTCACTTTCACAGTAAATTGTCCTCCGCCATTGCCGGAGATGTCAAAATTAAAAGTTTGAGTGATGCCTTCTGCTTTCTCAGCTTTTAGTCGTTCGGAGAGGGAAAGAATTATGTCTTTTGCCGATAAGCTTTTCGTGCTTTCCGAACCTTCTTTTTCTTCTTTATAAACTTTCTTGTATTGAACATCATCAATGATCATCTTCGCTAAAATTTCTCGCATGATCTGAGAAGTACCGCCAACGATCGTACCGATTCGAGCATCTCTGTAGGCTCTGGCAATGGGATATTCTTCCATAAAGGCATAGCCTCCATACATTTGAAAACAGGTGTCGATCACCCTATTGGATAATTCAGTACAATGCAATTTAACCATCGAACATTCCTTTACCGGAATCATACCATTCGCAAACTGCCAACTTGTATAATAGGCGAGATGTTTAGCCGCTTCCAATTCTGTAAACAAATTCACGATATCATGTCGCAATACTTGATATTTTTTGATCTTTCTGCCGAAAGTTTCACGCTCATCCATGTATTTCAAAGTCTCATTCAAAACATGTTCTGAGGCAGCATTAGCCATAATGCCTGCTACTAAACGCTCCAACTGAAAGCTCTCCATAATATAAAAGAAACCCATATTCTCTTCGCCAATTCTGTTGCTTATGGGCACTCTTACATTATCAAAGGCCAACTCACCGGTATCGGAGGAGTGCCAGCCCATTTTCTCCAGATTGGTGGCTGTAAAACCTTTGGTCCCTTTTTCAACAATGATCAAGCTGATGCCATTCACGCCGGCTGCCGGATTTGTTTTACAGGAAACCACCACAAAGTCGGCATGCACACCATTGGTTATAAACGTTTTAGAGCCATTGATCACATATTCATCACCATCTTTCACAGCTGTGGTCAACATAGCCGACACATCTGATCCGCCACCCGGTTCTGTAACGGCAATAGCAGCCAACATTTCACCTTGAATGGCGCGTGTCAGATATTTCTTTTTTAAGGCATCACTACCGGCCTCCGCTAAATGGTTCGTAGCCATAAATTGATGAACGCTAATCATAGCGGTTACCCCGCCAAAACCACATTTGCAGAGTTCTTCCAAATACGTTACGGAATAGAAAAAGTCCGCCGCTGTACCACCATAAGCTTCAGCATGATTAATGCCCAAGTAACCCTGTTGCCCTAACTTTTTTAGCAGTTCCTTGGGTATTTTTTTTTCTTTCTCCCATTGAATACCATAAGGCACAATTTCCTTTTGCACAAATGCTCTGATACTATCTCTGAATAAGTCATGTTCTTCTGTAAAATAAAGTGATTTCATTAGATACTTCCGTTTTCATAAATATAACATTAATCAAACGAACGTTTGTTTTAAATTTTGAAATAAAGCGTGGTTTTGTATTGTTGGGACTAAGTTTTTGTTTAATGTTTGTGTTTTAATATTGAACATAAAATTGTAACTTGCTTCGTTATGAATACTCATTATTCCATTAAGGAGCTGGAATTACTAAGTGGTATAAAGGCGCATACTATTAGGATCTGGGAACAAAGATATGGCTTGTTTCACCCTGAAAGAACATCCACAAATATTAGACAGTACAGTTCGGAAGATCTAAAAATGTTATTGAATATTTCATTGCTCAATGCCAATGGATTTAAGATATCTAAGTTGTCTAAACTCAGTGAAGCGGAAATAGCGAAGGAGACACTTAAGATATTACAGGTGAACAAATCTGTTCATGAACGGATGGAAGGTTTGAAACATGCCATGCTCACCTTTGACGAGCAGTTGTTCGTTAAGATCATTAATGAAGAATCTTTTCAGGATGGCTTTGAAAAGGCCATGAAAAATTTGATATATCCTTTCTTGAATTTGGTGGGTGAATTGTGGCAAACCGGTGCCATTACGCCGTTACATGAACATTTCATAAGTGCTTTGATCCGACAAAAATTATTGGCAGCCATTGATCGATTACCGGTACCCGAGCAAAATTTGTCAAAGAGCTTTGTGTTGGTTTGTCCGGAAGGCGAGATGCATGAGATCGGATTGCTCTACAGCAATTACATGATGAGAAGCAGAGGTGTTTTTACATTATACCTAGGCACCAATGTGCCGGCTGATGATGTAGTGAAAATTTGGCACGAATCCGGAATTAAGAATATGTTTTTGAATGTCATAGTCAGTAACAAAAAGTTAAATCAATTCTTTGAAATACTTCATGAGGGTATGTCAACTAATCAAAATTTGTATCTGTCGGGCACCGATGTCGATATTTTGATACCTGAGAAGAGATTGAAAAATGTTCTGCATTTAGAAAAGGTTGATAACCTAATAGAATTACTGGAAAGTAAGATGTAGCATTAGGAAAGTTGAAAAATAATGTTTAACTTTAAATCGAAAAGATTAAACAAAAAAAATTATGTTTCAACAAGACTTAACCGAGACTGTTAAATATCTAAAGCCATTTGCTTTAAGATTAACCCATAATGCAACTGAAAGTGAAGATCTCTTGCAAGAAACTTTGTTGAAAGCATTAAAAAATGAAAGTAAGTTTACAGAAGGGACGAATCTCAAGGCTTGGTTGTTTACCATTATGAAGAATATCTTCATTAACGACTACAGAAAGAAAGTTAAACGACCTACTATCCTGGACACTACTGAAAGTCAGTATTTTCTCAATAGCACCATCACCACGGCTAATGCAGCAGTTTCAGGAATGGAACGAGACAATATTATGATGATCATCAGAGATTTGGATATTCCATACAGAGTGCCCTTTATGTTGTACTACAAAGGTTACAAGTATGATGAGATTGCTGAGAAATTAAACTTACCCATCGGCACAATCAAAAGCAGAATCTTCTTTGCTCGTAAACAGTTAAAAGAAAATCTACAGGATTATAGAATTTGAAAGAAATTTACAAGGATCAATACTCATATTCAATTTTCAAGTTTTCTTAACTAGAACTAGTGATTGAATTTGAAATTGCGCTTGCGTTTGAATTTGAACTTATATCCTCAAACCTAAAGCCTTAGTACTCCTACTTCCCCAAACCCAAATTCTTTAGCGACATGCCTTGTCCACCTTTCAAACCTGTCATTTTCTTCATCATCTTTTTCATTTGATCAAACTGTTTGATGAAGTTATTGACTTCCTGAATACTGTTACCGCTTCCTTCTGCTAATCTTTTTCTTCTGGAACCATTCAACAAATCAGGATTGGTACGTTCCGCAGGTGTCATAGAGTTGATGATGGCTTCTACCTTTTTAAAAGCATCGTCATCGATATCTACATCTCTGATGGCTTTTCCTACACCCGGGATCATTCCCAAAAGGTCTTTCATATTACCCATCTTCTTGATCTGGGCAATTTGTTGTTTGAAATCATTGAAATCAAAAGTGTTCTTTTTGATCTTTTGTTCCAACTTCTTGGCTTCCTTCTCATCGTATTGCTCCTGTGCTCTTTCAACAAAGGAAACAATATCGCCCATACCCAAAATTCTTTGAGCCATTCTTTCGGGATGAAAGACATCGAGCGTTTCTAACTTTTCACCGCTACTGGAAAATTTGATCGGCTTATCAACCGTATATTTGATGGATAGGGCAGCACCACCTCTGGTATCACCATCTAATTTGGTTAATACGACACCATCAAAATTGATCCTTTCATTAAATGCTTTGGCTGTATTAACTGCATCCTGACCAGTCATAGCATCTACCACAAAAAGCGTTTCCTGCGGTTGAATGCCTTTTTTAATGTTCGAGATCTCCGTCATCATTTGCTCATCAACCGCCAAACGACCGGCTGTATCCACAATCACTACGTTGTAGCCTTTGGTTTTGGCATATTGAATGGCATTCTGGGCAATGGATACCGGATTTTTGTTTTCCGGTTCTGCATATACTTCTACATTGATCTGTCCGCCCAATACTTTCAATTGTTCAATGGCCGCCGGACGATAAACGTCGCAAGCCACTAACATTGGGGCTCTACCCAATTTTGATTTGATATGCAAGGCTAATTTACCGGAGAACGTTGTTTTACCGGAACCTTGTAAGCCGGAGATTAAAACTACTGCAGGTTGACCTTTTAGATTAATTTC
>JAGQYH010000534.1 GCA_020436175.1 Bacteroidota bacterium | reverse complement strand
ACCCGGATTGGAAGGTGTTTCTGCAAAGATCATCTTTGTATTGGGTTGAATTAACTTCTCCCATGTATCCGGTTGGTGGATGTCGAAAAAAGTATACTCAATTCCCCAATTGGGGAAAATATCTTTAATAATTCTTGTAGTAGATGCAAACAAAGCGCTGGAAGCTAAAATATGGTCGCCCGACTTTAACAAGGCCGCCATACTGGCAAACACAGCTGCCATTCCACTGGCGGTGCCAAAGCCATCTTCCATTTCTTCTAAGGCACACATCTTTTCTACAAATTCGTTTACATTGGGATTAGAAAAGCGAGAATATATATTGTCATCTATCTCATCTGCAAATAATGCCCTTGCCTGATCGGCATCTTCAAATACGAAACTGGAAGTAAAGTAAATGGGCGTAGAATGCTCTCTAAAGCCACGCTCGTATTGTAACCTTATGGCCTTGGTTTCAAATTTTTGTTCTTTCAATGTTCTTGGTTAATGATCTATACAAATATCATCAT
>JAGQYH010000533.1 GCA_020436175.1 Bacteroidota bacterium | reverse complement strand
CTGAGTCGGGCGGCTTCTACAGCGCTGAAGATGCAGGTGAAGTTGGACGGGAAGGGGAGTTTTATGTGTGGAGCTATGAGCAATTACGCGCTTTGTTAGACGATCAGGAGCTTGCGCTTGTTTCTGAGTATTTCGATGTGAACGAAGATGGCGGCTTTGAAGGAAATAATATCCTGCATATTCCGATCGAGAAGGATTGGAACAGGACGGTTGAAGCTGATATGCAAGCTATTCGAGCCAAGCTGTTTGCCGCCCGCAGTGAGCGTGCGCGTCCACACCGCGACGAGAAGATCCTCACCTCCTGGAATGCTTTAATGATAAGCGCGCTTTGCAAAGGCTATGCTGTTTTGGATGATATCCGCTACCTTGAGGCAGCCCAGCAAGCGGCTGGTATGATAAAGCTCGAGATGTATCAGCATCCAGAGTTGAAGCACTCGTTTAGCGCAGGGCGCGCTAAGGTGAGCGGCTTGCTAGAGGACTATGCCTATTTAGTTCAGGCAGCGCTTGA
>JAGQYH010000532.1 GCA_020436175.1 Bacteroidota bacterium | reverse complement strand
TAGTTGATTTATTTTGTAATTGTTGTAACGATGCAATGCCAATTTTTAAATGTAAATCAACAAAGTTTTTGGTTACATTTTTATCACTTTCACTAGTTTTAATACCTTCTGGAATCATAGGTTGGTCGGAAACCAAAAGTAATGCACCAACAGGAATTTCATTAGCAAAAGCAACACTAAAAATTGTGGCAGTTTCCATATCAATTGCCATTGCACGAAGTTTGCGTAAATACTCTTTAAAAGTATCGTCGTGTTCCCAAACTCTTCGATTGGTGGTATAAACGGTTCCAGTCCAATAGTCTTGCTGAAACTCACGAATAGTAGTAGAAATTGCTTTTTGTAGTGCAAATGATGGCAATGCTGGAACTTCTGGTGGAAAATAATCATTACTTGTACCATCACCACGAATAGCCGCAATTGGTAAAATAAAATCACCAATTTCATTCTTTTTTTTCAACCCACCGCATTTGCCTAAAAATAATGCTGCTTTTGGCTTGATGGCAGAAAGCAA
>JAGQYH010000531.1 GCA_020436175.1 Bacteroidota bacterium | reverse complement strand
CGGAATGCCTGCATGACTTAACTCCCAAGCGGTTAAATTGGCTCCTTGATTACGCGGCCGAGTTTCGTCCACCCAAACATGTATAGGAATGCCGGCTTGATGTGCTTTATAGATCGGAGCAGTAGCGGTTCCCCATTCTACTGTGGCCAACCAACCGGCATTACAATGCGTTAAAATGTTAACCGGTTGCCCGGTTTGCTCATGTATTTGTTGGATCAATGACCGGCCATGATCTCCAATTTGAGAACACATATTGATATCCTCATTTCTGATGTTATTGGCATTGTTGAGTAAAGCAAGAATAATATCTTCTTTCTTGGTGGATGAAACAATCTTCATCTGTTGATCCAATGCCCATTTTAAATTGATGGCAGTAGGTCTTGTGGACAATAATGCACGGTAAGCCAATGTAAGGTCATAATTGGTTTTAGCAGCGATGTATAATCCATAGGCAGCAGTAACCCCTATCAGTGGTGCTCCTCTAACCACCATTTCTTTGATGGCAAAACAA
>JAGQYH010000530.1 GCA_020436175.1 Bacteroidota bacterium | reverse complement strand
AGCCTACGATGAAGATGATAAATTCTTATTCGAATCCATAGTAAACAAGTTTGGTCAATTTAAATACAAAGAGCTTGATCTGGACCGAAAAACAATCTTTGAAATCATACATCACGATGACGCCCTTTGTGAAGGACTTGTATTAGATCTTTATGATGCCAATGGAAATCTAGTCCAAGAATTTGAGCAGGAAGACATGTGTACTTTTGAGTTCAGTTTCAATAAAGATGTTGCAAACAACAACAACAACAACAACAACAACAACAACAACAACAACAACAACAATAACAACAACAATAATAACAATAACAACAACAACAACAACAATCAAACTCCAAAGACCTTTAAGGAGATTGGTTTGAAGATTTATTTTGGTTACAACAAAAACAACGTGCCTAGCAATGATTCTCAGACCAGTGCATTCTTATCCAAATTGAAAAAACAGCTTCAAGAAGGAAGAACGGTTTCAATTGTTGTCCACGGAAATGCTTCCAAGGTTCCAACAACCAAATATTC
>JAGQYH010000052.1 GCA_020436175.1 Bacteroidota bacterium | reverse complement strand
GTGAAGGATCTATCGCTGTTGAGTTTGTATCAACGAGTGTTACCAGTACGTCATCTCCCATTCCTTTACCTCCTGTTCAGGATATTATCCGACAAGTTTTGCCCTATATTCAATATGTAGAGTTGAGCAGAAAAGGATATACTTTATTGGACCTAACTGAAGAAAAAGCGCAAGGTGATTTCTATACCGTGAACAGCATCTTAAATCCTAATTCTAATTCCGTTTATAGACAATCTTGGTACACCGCTGACGGCGAGAACCATTTAGTACGCGGCGATACGGCTACGACGCAAATGGCACCTCAGGTTCCTTATGCGCCTTGTGATCCAAGACAGATGCCAACAGAAGATACTACTACAGTTGGTTTTCAGGAAACATTGCTGGCAGATGTTTTAAATATTTACCCAAATCCATTCTATAATGATTTGGTTATTGAAGCCCATCTATTTGAAGACAATATGGTAGCAGCCGCTTTGGTAGATACCAAAGGTGCTTATGTTTATACCAAAGAAATCGGCCAATTACAAAGAGGTCGTAATTTGATCACCTTAAATGATCTTAATCTACCTTCTGGGGTGTATAAACTATTGTTAACGGTAGGCGATGATGTAATTAAACGTAGTGTCCTCAAGATCGAATAAAAGCATATTAAAAAAGAAGGAATACGGGTTGCAGCTTGTTTTCCTTCTTTTACTAGCTTTTTTAGTTATTGATACCCGCTCTCCGATTCCAACAAATGTTTCCTATTCGAAGGTTGTTCTGGATAACAAGAATAATTTTCTACATGCTTATCTAAGTAATGACGACAAATGGCGGCTATACACGGAGGTGAATGAAATCACCCCTGAGTTAATTCAGTCAATAAGAGTCAAAGAAGACAGATTTTTCTTTTATCATCCCGGTGTTAATCCCATTGCAGTTGTTCGAGCAGCCGTCAACAATTTTCGGAAAGGATATCGAACGTCAGGGGCGTCTACCATAACTATGCAAGTGGTTAGATTACTGCATCCAAGATCAAGAAAAATATCTTCCAAAATAATAGAAATGATTAATGCCTTTCAGTTGGAATGGCACTACTCCAAAAAAGAGATCTTACAATTATACATTAACCTTCTCCCTTATGGGGGCAATATTGAAGGAATAAAATCTGCATCTCTTCTTTACTACAATAAATTTCCTCAACATTTAAGTCTTTCGGAAATTGCGTTGCTTTCTACCATCCCTAACAATCCTGAAAAGTATAAGGTTGGAAGAGACAACGATATCCTGAAACTAAAGCGCGATCAACTACTCCATTATTTTGATCAACGGAAAACGTTCTCACATGTAATAATTGAAGATGCCCTTACTGAAGAAGTCACTGCACAGCGAAGGGAATTTCAAAAATTCGCCCCTCACTTTTGCAACTATGTAATTAAAAATGCTCATGAAAATAATATACTAACTACACTGAATAAGCAATTTCAAGCACAAGTAGAATCACTTTCAAAAGCTTATATTAAACAATTAAAATACAAGGATATTCATAACCTATCCGTTCTGGTCATTGATAATCACAATCAAAACATTCTTGCCTATTTGGGTTCCCAAGATTTCAATGATGCGGATTATGCAGGACAAGTGGATGGCACCAATGCGCTTCGCTCACCGGGCAGCACCTTAAAACCATTGATTTATGCCTTGGCATTTGACAAAGGCTTATTTACACCTAAATCGGTACTCTCTGATCTTCCCATTAATTTTGATGGGTATGAACCGGAAAACTACGATGAAGAATATAACGGTTTGGTTACTATTGAAGATGCTTTGGCGAATAGTTTAAATGTACCTGCGGTTAAAGTGCTGAATACGTTATCCGTAGAAGAATTCACATCTACATTGAGCGAAGCTGATTTTGCCTGGATCCAACAGAATAAAAAAACACTGGGACTTTCATTAGCATTAGGAGGTTGTGGAGTTACGCTACAAGAATTGACCGGTTTGTATGTTGCCTTTGCCAATGATGGAAATTGGCAACCGTTACAATTTCTAAAAGATCATGACAATAGAACGGAAAAGCATCAAATCATTTCAAAAGCATCCGATTTTATGTTATATGAAATACTGACGCAAATCACACGTCCTGATTTGCCTAACGAGTTTGCCAATGCAAAAAACCTACCCAAAATTGCCTGGAAGACGGGAACTTCTTACGGCCGCCGAGATGCCTGGAGTATCGGCTATAATAAAAATATCACTGTGGGTGTTTGGGCCGGTAATTTTTCAGGGAAAGGTGTGCCCGATTTATCAGGTGCTGAGATCGCCACTCCTTTGATGATTGATATTTTTAATGCGTTGGATTACGATCAAAGTGAAACAGGATTTAGAATGCCCGATTCATTGGCTTTACGATATGTGTGCAAAGTGTCGGGGAAAGTACCCAATGATTTTTGCAACAATCAAATTCTAGATTACTATATCCCTCAAATATCGTCTCAGATGAAATGTGACCATCTCAAAAAAACTTGGGTCAATAATGTCAATACCATATCCTATTGCAGTTACTGTTTACCGAATGAAACCGTAATGGAAAAATTATACCCCAATTTAGCGGGAGACTTAATCACTTTTTACGAAAAGCAAAATATTCCATATTTGAAAATTCCACCGCACAACCCTAACTGCAGCCATTTATTCGCAGATCATCCTCCCAAAATAACACAACCATCGGATGGCGCTATCTATTATATTGATACTGTAGCCAATGAAAAGATATTGTTCAAAGCCGATGCTCACAACGATGTAAAAGAGTTGTTTTGGTATGTAAATGATCAATTGGTCGGTTCGTCGGCTATTAACGAACAACTATTCTTTACACTTCCTGAAGGGACGGTTGAAATTACTTGCACAGATGACAAAGGAAGAGCCGGTAAAATTAAAATTGAAGTGACGTATTTATAAACTCATTTTTTCATTTCTTTTCTGCCTATTACGCTGCATAATGGACATTTGTTGGGATCATGTCCTCGGGCAGGGCAATATTCTCTTCCGAAATAAATGATCTGCAAGTGGATGTCATTCCAAATAGATTTATCAAATAATGCTTTAAGATCCTTTTCTGTTTTTTCTACGTTTTTTCCTGTGGACAAACACCAACGATAGGCTAATCGATGTATATGTGTATCAACGGGAAAAGCCGGCACATTGAAAGCTTGTGACATTACTACAGATGCTGTTTTATGCCCTACTCCCGGTAACTTTTCTAATAAGTCCATATCGGCCGGAACTTCTCCATTGTATTCTTCCACTAATATTTTAGACAACTCAGAAATGGCTTTAGATTTTTTAGGGGAAAGTCCACATGGTCTGATGATTGCTTTAATATCATCAACAGATTGTTTCGCCATATCAAAGGGATTATCAGCCAATTCAAAGAGCTCCGGAGTCACTTTATTAACACGCTCATCCGTACATTGAGCAGACAATAAAACAGCAATCAGCAAAGTGTATGCATCCTTGTGATTTAAGGGGATTGGTGGATTTGGATATAGATTTTGCAAGGTGTTTTTAACTATCTGCGCTCTGTCTTTTTTCGTCATTATATGGATAAGTTGATTATTTTTTAGTTAGTCTGCTAATTAACTTTAATACAATTGGGGAACTTTTTAAATTCAGGGGAAAAATACGACTTGTTCCGTTAGCCGGGAAATAGAATACTTACTCTTTTTAATTTAATGAAGTTGATTTCCAAGAGATCATTGAATAGAAATGTAAACGCCCAAAAACACTAAAAACCAAATGTATGAACCCATGGCACGACGTCAGCGCAGGAAAGGATGCGCCTGAAATTATTAATGGCATCATTGAAAATCCTAAAGATACCAGAACCAAATATGTTCTGGATAAAAAAACAGGATTGCTCAATTTGGAAAGTGTGATTTATTCTTCGATGCATTATCCTGCCAATTACGGATTTATTCCAAAAACTTACGTAGAAGGTGACAAAGCACCGTTAGATATATTAATCTTGGCTTCTATTCCTATTGTGCCCATGTGCATTGTAAGAGCCAAAGTAATTGGTGCGATGTGTATGAAAGATGGCGAAAACAGAGATGATAAGATCATTGCAGTTGCAGCGGATGACATTAGTGTTAGCCACATCAATGATGTGCATGAAATACCCACCCATATTCAACAAGATCTAAAAAAATTCTTCGAATGCTATGCCAAATTAGAAGAGAAAAAATTTATAGTTGACGAGCTTCAAAGAAAGTCGGTGGCTTTAGGCATAGTGGCTAAAGCCATAGATGAATATAGAGCCAGGTTTGTCTAGTATCAATCTTGCCGAAACTATTGAACAGGTTGTAAGCTCAACACCTCTTCACAGAAATCAAAGGTTGCTTGTCTTACGCCATCTAATTCCTCAGAAAACAACTTAGAATTAATGACGTGTGTATTGGCATTAGCAAATGCTATTTTACGTTTCAATGAATCCGGAGTGCCCAACTGATCGAACATTTCGTTAATTCTGTCTACACTAACAATATCATCCTTTTCTTCCTCATTTTTATAGTAGTAACCGGCAAAAACAGGTTGCGTAATGGCGTTAAAGGTTTCTTTGGTCATAGTAGCCCTTAATAACGATTTCAACGCCACCAATCCTTCTAATCGGTATCGATTGGTCCAATATTTCTTAGCTTCATCAGTAGCTTCAAACTCTCTGTATTTCCCTCCCATGGCTAAACGTGTTAATTGTAATCCCCACGGCATAACCAATACAGCAGATGTTTTATCGGCAATGTCGATATTGGGAGCATAAGTAATAATTCCGGAAATTTCAGGATGATGTGCAGCCAAAAACAAAGACAACGTTCCACCTGTCGAACAACTCATCAAAATCAAACTATCCCCCAATAACTTTGCAACAGCAATAGCTTCTGTTGCAGAAGCCATTAGATCTTCCGGAGTAAGATCCATAAATGCTTCATCCGTTGCAATTCCGTGCCCGAATAAACGAGGTAAATATAAATTACAGCCATATCTTTTCGCAGTCTCAAAATGAATCGGATCGCCTTCCATTGGACTGGCTGAAAAACCATGCAAATAAACCAACACATAAGGTGTTCTTTTACCGATAGAATCTGCCCAAACAATTGACGAGGCATTCTCTGGTTTGATATTTTCTACTTTTGCTTCTTGTTGAGTCACATACGATTCCACCGTTTCAATAGTGGCATTAATAGTTGGTAGATCAGCATTTAGTTTAGCTTTAGATGCTTTCGGTCCGGCGAAATATACAATGACCAACAGTACAATCAAGAATAATAGTCCTTTGAAGGTTTTTTTCATAGTTGCAAAAATAGAAAAATGATGATTGGTAATTATTAGAAATATGTAGTTTCAACTTAGCAGGCTGAATTACTCCGTCAGCGTCCTTTTCAGGATACACTGTTGGGGAAGCAAATATCCAAACCTGAAAGGTTTTAAAAACCTTTCAGGTTTCCAAGACATTTACAACTCAACCAATAATCAAACCATCCTTCATGGTAAGGGTTCTGTCGGCTTGTTGCGCAAATTCTTCGTTATGTGTTACAATGATAAATGTCTGCCCAAATTCTTTTCTCAATTGAAAGAAGAGATCGTGTAACTCTGCAGCATTCTTAGTATCCAAATTACCCGATGGTTCGTCTGCTAAAATTAAGGAAGGCTGATTGATTAATGCTCTGGCTACCGCCACTCTCTGTTGCTCTCCTCCTGATAACTCCGATGGTTTATGGCTGCTACGATGGCCTAGTCCTAAAAAATCAAGAAGTTCCATAGCCCTTTGCTTCACTACTTTTTCGGATGTTTTGGCAATAAAACCGGGAATGCAAACATTTTCTATAGCCGTAAATTCAGGCAATAAATGGTGGAATTGAAATATAAAGCCCAAATGCTTATTTCTAAAAGCGCTTAATGTCTTATCATTATATTGACTGATAGGATGATCGCCTATCACCACATGACCTTTATCTGCCTTGTCTAAAGTACCAATAATATGAAGTAATGTACTTTTACCGGCACCGGATGGCCCCACAATACAAATAATCTCGCCATTTTCTACTGTCAGGTCTACTCCTTTCAGTATTTCCAGACTGCCGTAAGATTTATGGATATTAGTGCATTGAACACTATAATTTGCGCTCATCAATACCTTTTAAACGTCACCTAAGACTTCGACCAATTTATTCTCTAATGCCGGTCCTCTTAAATTTTTCGCGATCACTTTACCTTCCGGATCAATCAAAAAGGTAGCCGGAATGGAGCCAACGCCATACGTTCTAGCGGCTTCATTAGACCATGCTTTCAAGTCGCTAACATGATAATCCCATACCAAACCATCATCCTTAATGGCTTTCTCCCATCTGTCAGAGCTTTTATCCAAAGAAACACTAAAGATCTCAAAACCTTTGTCCTTATACTTGTTATAGGTTCTCACCACATTAGGGTTTTCAATTCTGCACGGTTTGCACCAAGACGCCCAAAAATCAATTAGCACATATTTTCCCTGTAAAGAGGACAGTGACATGATCTCTCCTTTAGGATTAGCTTGTTGAATATCCGGTGCCACTTCACCAATAGCAATACCCGACGGACCTGAAGGCTGCGTTGGCTGCGGCAGAGGCTGTCCATCTGCCCCTAAACCGAATCTTTGTCCCATGGAAGTGATAAACTGTGAGTTGGGCTCTTTTACCAAATACTTCTTCAACTCTGCAACAATAAACTGGCCTTCCGTTTGCGGACTCAACAAATTCAACAACAACGCATTGGCATGAGGATTAATATCCTGATTGGCATTGATCACCGTTTTAACATTTTCATTAGCGTCGGCATAATAATCCTGCATCAATCTGTTTAAGGAATCTGCTTTTAGAATGTCGTTACCGGCACCATTAAGTTGCGCTCTGATCTCTTCCACTTTATTAAAAAAGCTGGATTGGTTCAACAGTACTTCATTGATCACTTCTGATTCTTTATTCCCTTTTACATGGTATTCTTCCGGATTTTTAGCATCCATTTCCAACTTAATTTGTGTTGCATTATCCATATACAACAAAATCGGATTTCTAGACATTACGTTGGCCACTCTTACTCTATAAATGCCCGGTTTCAACTCTGCCGTTAAAGAAGCCTTATTGCCTTCCAAAACTGCTGTATCCAATGCTATCGGTGCACTGCCATTTACATCTTCCAGAAACACTAATTTTCCATCGGCATTCTTAATGTTTACGTTTACGCCGGCATTTACACTATCATCTGAACTACAAAAGGATAATGTCATGGCTATTACCATCATCATCAAACTTCTCACAATCAACTTATTCATTCTTTTACGTTTATTATTTCTGTAATAATTCACTTAACATTTTTGTGGCTAATTTTGGATCTGCTTTTCCTTTCGAGAGCTTCATCACTTCACCCATAAAAAAACCAATCAATCCCTTTTTACCTTTTTTATACTCACTTACTTTGTCAGGAAATGAAGTAATGGCGGCTAGCACCCACTGATCTAACTCATTCTGATCAGTATCTTGTATCAAATTTAAGTCTTCTGCAATTACTAACGCAGAATCCTTTGGCTTATTTAACATTTCATAAAAAACTGTCTTGGCATTTTTAACGCTTAACTGATCATTATCAACTAATTGTATCAACTCACTAAGTCTTTCCGGAGCAATTGCTAACTCCGCAATACCAATATTCTTTTCGTTCAAATATGATTTCACATTGCCCATAATCCAATTAGCAGCCGCTTTATAATTTGCGGTTGTTTTCGTTACTTCCAAAAAATATAGGGCAATATCCTTTTCGTCTGTCAATACCTTTGCATCATAGTCGGATAAACCAAATGTTTCTACAAATTGTTTTTGCAATTCATAAGGCAAGTGCGGCATAAGGCTTTTTATCTCCTCCAAACGTTCCTTACTGATAACAATCGGTGGTAAATCCGGCTCGGGAAAGTATCGATAATCATGGGCAAACTCCTTTGAACGAAGTGGAAAAGAGCTGCCGTCTGTAGGGTCAAAGCTTCTTGTTTGTTGAACGATTACTTCTCCTTTTTCTACCGCTTTTATCTGTCTTTTAATCTCTTTGTCAATCGCCCTTTTAACGTTTCTGATGGAATTCATATTTTTCACTTCCACCTTGGTTCCTAAAGTCTGCTCTCCTTTTAAGCGGATGGAAATGTTTGCATCGCAGCGCAAACTTCCTTCTTCCATGTTGCCATCACAGATCTCAAGATAACGCACCAGTCTTCTTATCTCTGTGACTAAAGCATAAGCCTCATCAGAATTACGCAACACCGGTTCTGTAACAATTTCAATCAGTGGCGTACCGGCCCTATTTAAATCCACCAACGAATAGTTGGCATCTAACTCGTGATTGTTTTTCCCTGCATCTTCCTCCAAATGAATTCTGGTTAATGCCAATTCGCGTTTACCTTCTTCGGTTTCTACTTCAATATAACCACCTACACAAATAGGCGATTTATCTTGCGAGGTTTGAAAACCTTTGGGGAGATCAGGATAGAAATAATTTTTTCGTTCAAAATAATTGACCTCATTAATTTTGGAATGACATGCCAAACCCATCATAGCAGCCATTTCTACCACTGTTCTATTTAACTTCGGTAAAGTTCCCGGCAAAGCTAAGGTAATAGCACTCACCTGAGTATTGGGTGTTGCTCCAAATGATGAAGGTTCTGATGCAAAGATCTTTGTCTTGGTCATTAACTGAGCATGCACTTCCAAGCCAATAACCGCTTCATATTTGTCATTGACCTTGCCCATTATTGCAATAAGTTTTGAAAATATGCCCTACCTTCTTCCAATGCTTTCGGTATTCCGGCTGATAGTCGCCCACCTGCAGTAGCAAAAAATGGCTGTCCACCGCCGCCACCTTGAATGTGCTTAGCGAACTCTTTAACCAGTTTGCCTGCATGTAAATTATGATCGGTCACTAAATTCTCGGAAATGATCAACCCCAGGCCCGGCTTATCATCAGCATCACCGGCCAACAAAGCGATCAAATCCGGAATTTCATTTTTCAGGTCGTATGCAATCTTTTTTATTCCCTCCATTGAAACAGCTCCCAACGGCTGAACAACTAGATTTACGCCGCCAATGGACTGAACTTTCTGTTTCAATGATTCTTTTGCATTTTGCCATTGTAATTTTTCAAACTGCTCTAGTTTCTTCTTCAACTGATGCGATTCCTCCACCACAGCTTGCACCGTTTTTACCGTATCTGCCGGATGATTCAGCAATGTCCTTACTTCATCCAAAATATTGATCTGATCGTTGACATAGGCCAATGCCTTTTGCGCTGTTACCGCTTCAATTCTTCTGACACCGGCCGCTACAGCCGTTTCATGCGTGATCTTAAAAAAACCGATTTCAGCTGTATTCTGAACATGTGTTCCTCCACAAAGCTCAACGGATTCCTCAGGATCAAATACAATTACTCTTACCTTATCGCCATATTTCTCGCCAAACAAAGCATTTGCGCCCATGGCTAATGCTTCTTCCTTAGGAACATTCCTTCTTTCATCCAAATTAACTCCGGCAAAAATTCGATCATTTACCCAAGCTTCTATCGCTTTTAACTCTTCATCTGTCACTTTTGAGAAATGATTAAAATCAAATCGCAAAGCATTAGCATTTAAAGAAGATCCTTTTTGTTCCACATGATCACCTAACACATGTTTTAAAGCGGCATGCAATAAATGTGTCGCAGAGTGATTTTTACAACTCAATGCTCTGTTTTGGGGATCAACTTCTGCCAAAACGATTCCGTTAGACAATGTTTGAGTTCCTTTTACATAGTGAACGATCAAATCGTTTTCCTTCTTTGTATCAAACACTTCTAACTCCAATTCTTCCAGTTCTATTTTACCCTTATCGCCTTGTTGCCCGCCGCTTTCCGCATAAAACGGTGTGATTTCCAATACCACTTGCGTATAAGTATTTTTCTTCTCCGTTACATATCTATACTTCAGTATCTTGGTCGTTTCAAACAAAGTGTCATAACCGGTGAAGCTTACTTCCTCTCCTCTGTTTAAAATGATCCAGTCTTCAATATCTTTGGCCGCATCTTCTTTCGAGCTTGATTTTTGTTCAGCCAACGCCTTTTCAAATCCGGCTTCATCAATGGTATAGTTATGCTCTGCAGCAATCAATCGAGTAAGATCAACCGGAAAACCGTAAGTATCATAAAGCGTAAAAACGTCCTTGCCATTTAAAGTTGAACCCGAAGATTCTGCCAGTAGTGCATCCAAACGCTTTAAACCGCTTGATAATGTTCTCAAAAAACTCTTTTCTTCTTCTTCGATCAATTTGGCAATAAAATCTTGTTGCTTTTCTACTTCAGGAAATACATGCTTAAATTGATTAACCAATGTATCGAGCAACAATACTAATGTCGGTTCTTCCCGATCTAAGAAATTATAATAATATCTAACGGCTCTTCTTAAAATTCTTCGAATCACATAACCCGCTCCTGTATTGGACGGTAGTTGACCATCGGCGATGGTGAAAGTAATGGCTCTCAGGTGATCGACAATTACCCTAAAGGCAATATCAATTTCCTTTTGAATGCCGTAAGTTTTTCCTGTAACTTCTGACAGTTTAGAAATAGTTGGGGCAAAAACATCTGTATCATAGCTTGAATGCTTTCCTTGTAAAACCATGCAAAGCCTTTCAAATCCCATTCCTGTATCAATATGTTTGGCAGGCAAAGACACCAACTTACCATCAGCCATTCTATTGAATTCAATGAAAACCAAATTCCATATTTCAATCACTTGCGGATGATCCATATTCACTAGAGATGCGCCATTTATCTTTTGTCTATCTTCTTCATTTCTAAGATCTACATGGATTTCAGAGCATGGACCACAAGGCCCGACATCACCCATTTCCCAAAAGTTATCCTTTCTGTCAAACAATAGAACTCTATCCTCCTCCACCCATTCTTTCCAAAATTCAATCGCTTCTGAATCTGCCTCTAATCCATCTTCTGCATCACCCTTAAATACAGTTATATATATTCTATCTTTATCAATTTTATATACTTCGGTTAACAACTCCCAACTGTAAGCAATAGCTTCCTTCTTGAAATAGTCACCAAACGACCAATTCCCCAACATTTCAAACATGGTATGATGATAGGTATCTACACCCACTTCTTCCAAATCGTTGTGTTTACCAGACACTCTTAAACACTTCTGGGTATCCGCTACTCTCGAACTGTGAAATTTCTTATTTCCTAAGAAAACATCCTTAAATTGATTCATACCCGCATTGGTAAACATTAAAGTGGGATCGTCTTTTACAACAATAGGTGCTGAAGCAACAATAGTATGTTCTTTGCGTTTAAAGAAACTTAAGAATTGTTCTCTAATTTGGGTTGATGTCAACATTATAAGAATTGGTAATTTTCCTTGTAAAAAGCAACAAAATTAGCGAAAATTGGATTAGCAAGTTTTTTGTAAATGTTATTAACAATTAGTTGTACATTATAACTAAATTAAATGGTTGAAAGCGTTATTTTAGCAACGTATTATGTTAAAGAAAGAGAAATATTTTTACAATCCCAATACGCTTCAATATGAGAAGATTCAGGAATCCGTCTCACATATTATTCTAAGAGTACTGGGCTTTTTACTTTCTGCTTCTTTCTTTGCCACGATCATAATTATGTTGGCATTTACTTTTGTGGACTCTCCTAAAACCAAGCGTTTAGAAAGGGATTTGAAGCAAATGGAGTTGAATTTTTCCATACTTCAAGAACGTATGGCCGTTGCCGAAACAGTGGTAAAAGAATTGGAAGAACGGGATGACAATCTTTATCGAGAGGTATTTGAGGCTGAACCCATTTCCAAGGATATTAGAAACATGGGGTATGGTGGTTCTGAAAGATTTGCCGAGCTGAACCAATTATCCAAAGGCGAATTAATGAAATCAGCTTATATCAGTATGGAGCGCCTTGAAAGAAAGCTGTATGTTCAATCTAAATCGTTCGATGAAATTGCAAAAATGGCACAAAGTAAAGGACAAATGTTGAGTGCTATTCCTGCCATCACACCGGTAAAAAGGACCTCCACTTGGATGGCTTCCGGTTTTGGTTTTAGAATTGATCCAATCTATAAAACGAGAAAGTTTCACTATGGTATGGACTTTTCCGGTCATACAGGTATTGAGATTCATGCGACCGGAAACGCAAAAGTGGTTGAAATAAGAAAATCGCAAAGAGGTTATGGCAATCAAATTATACTGGATCATGGCTATGGATATCAAACCTCGTATTCCCATTTAAGTAAAATTTTGGTGTATCGGGGACAGACGGTTAAACGAGGTGAAGTTATTGGACTGATGGGTAGCACGGGAAAATCAACAGCCCCTCATTTGCATTATGAGGTAGTAAAAGATGGCAGCAAAGTGAACCCGATATATTTCTTTTATAACGATCTTTCAGCTGATGATTACGATGA
>JAGQYH010000529.1 GCA_020436175.1 Bacteroidota bacterium | reverse complement strand
AAGCCACCTTTCACTTCAAAGGTTACCAAACCTCCACCTAATTTCATTTGTTTTTTGGCTAGCGCATATTGTGGATGGGAAGGCAAAAAAGGATACTTGACCGATTTGATCTCATCTTGTTTTTCTAACCACTCCGCTACTGCTAATGCATTGCTACAGTGCCGATCCATTCTTACATGTAATGTCTCCAGACTTTTGGACAGCACCCACGCATTAAAAGGAGACATCGCCGGTCCGGTTTGACGGCAAAAACCTCTTATGGTCTTAATGATCTCTTTAGAGCCTAAAATGGCTCCGCCAATGGCGCGCCCCTGGCCATCAATGAATTTAGTGGCACTGTGTGTGATTATATCTGCTCCGTATTTGGAAGGTTGTTGAATATATGGCGTAGCGAAACAATTGTCGATATTGACAAGAATGTTATGCTTCTTACCTAATGCACACAAAAATTCTAAATCAATGAGCACCAAACCCGGATTGGAAGGTGTTTCTGCAAAGATCATCTTTGTATTGGGT
>JAGQYH010000528.1 GCA_020436175.1 Bacteroidota bacterium | reverse complement strand
AGTTGATTTTTGAACAGCAATGGAATGAAAATACGGTTTTGGATGTTTCTACTTTATCACCGGGCATGTATGTTGTACAGATAACCGATAGCGAAAAAGGTATTTCCGGTAGTAAACAATTAATAAAACAATGACGACCTGGAACAGGATCATATTATTTGACGGCGTTTGTAATCTTTGTAACGCCAGTATTCAGTTTATCATTAAACGAGATAAAAAGAACTTGTTTAAGTTTGCCAGTTTGCAATCGGATGTCGGAAAATCATTGTTAGCCCAACATCATATTGATGGCACCAAAATGGATAGTGTGGTGTACATTGAGAATGGAAAGGCATTCACAGAATCAACAGCCGCTATTCGAGTGGCAGGATATCTTGGATTTCCATGGAATTTATTACAAGTGTTTTTAATCGTTCCTTCAATGATCCGAAACGTAGTGTATCAATGGATTGCCAGAAACAGATACAAATGGTTCGGCAAACAAGATAGTTGTATGTTGCCTGATGCCAGTTTAGAGGCTC
>JAGQYH010000527.1 GCA_020436175.1 Bacteroidota bacterium | reverse complement strand
AGAGTCCTTACCGCAACCGCCCGACTGAAGAGAGTTTGGACCTGTTTCGTCGTATGCGTGCAGGGGAGTTTGAAGACGGGAAGATGGTCGTACGGGCCAAGATCGATATGTCTTCTCCCAACATCACCCTACGTGATCCGACGATCTATCGGATTCGTCGGGCGCATCACCACCGCACAGGGGACACGTGGTGTATCTATCCGATGTACGACTTTGCGCATTGTCTCTCGGATGCGCTCGAGGGTATCACGCATTCGTTGTGTACCTTGGAGTTTGAAAACAACCGTCCTTTGTACGAGTGGTTTATCAATCAACTCGACGTTCCTTCCCATCCCCGTCAAATTGAGTTCGCCCGTTTGGAGCTGACGTACACCGTGATGAGCAAGCGCAAGTTGCTGCGTTTGGTGGAAGACGGCTTGGTTTCAGGCTGGGATGATCCGCGTATGCCGACGATTGCGGGGATGCGCAGACGTGGCTTTACACCTGCGGCGTTGCGGAACTTCAGCGAGCGCATTGGTGTGGCGA
>JAGQYH010000526.1 GCA_020436175.1 Bacteroidota bacterium | reverse complement strand
CACAGCTTGCAAATAAGATTGCAAAAAATAAATACTTTTTCATAAAATTGATTTTTAATTTTTCACCTACTCATAAAGCTTTTCGGTATCCGCTCCTTACTCTGTTATAGATTTTCGGGTTACTCTATCTTTATTTCTTAATCTTGATAATCTAACTTGGGCGATTTCTATGCCGCATAACGGTCTCGTATAACCGCAGTTACGGACAAATTTAGCGAAAAATTTCAAACGAGGCACAGACTTTAGCAATTCCGAGTGGATTCGGACGTAGTCGAATCCGCCGTAATTGCGGTTATACATTGTTGTACACCGTATTTTTTTCATTCCGTTGTAGCTTTTTCAGCTCTTTCCATAATAGATTCAGCTAATTCATACATTGAGCAACTTGCTTCGCTCATATTCCGTTTTCCAGTCCGATTTATTTCCGCATTGTCATTCTCCCAATCAAAAACGTAAATTATTTCTCTATAGACTTCGCTTAACTCTTCGTAATTCAATTCGTCATTTTTGCGTCCAAAGTTTTCTTC
>JAGQYH010000525.1 GCA_020436175.1 Bacteroidota bacterium | reverse complement strand
GTAAAACCATTCACTCCTTTTCCCGTGGTGTACACCATCATTGTAGAAGACCCATAGATCACATAGCCTGCAGCCACTTGCTTCACACCGGGTTGTAAGAAATCTTCAATGGTGCAAGGTTTTCCCATGGGCGAAACACGTTTATAGATTGAAAAAATAGTGCCAATAGAAACATTAACATCAATATTGGAAGAGCCATCTAAAGGATCGAACAACACGACATATTTGGCATTTTTGTTTCGTTCATTGCATTCAAAACTCACCAATTCTTCTTCTTCTTCACTAGCAATGCCGCAACATTCGCCGCTGGTCATTAAACTGGATTTTAAAATATCATTGGCAAACATATCTAATTTCTGAACCTCTTCCCCTTGAACGTTAGTTGAACCATTAGCGCCAATTATATCCACCAAACCGGCTTTATTAACCTCTCGATTAACCACTTTACAAGCCACCCCGATGTCTCTTAAAAGTCCTGATAACTCACCGGTAGCAAAAGGAATATCCTTTTGACGATCAATGATAAATTCATCCA
>JAGQYH010000524.1 GCA_020436175.1 Bacteroidota bacterium | reverse complement strand
CATCGAATTTTTCTGCTAGTTCTATTTGGGTTAATCCTTGATTGTATAGGCGTACGATTTCTTTGTTTCTACTTTTTGGTATATATGGCATTTGTTTTTTGTACCTCCTGTTTTGCTAAAACTCATTTAAAATTTTCACGTTTGTATTCACAATTGTTGTCGTGTATCATATATCAAAATAAAATCGAATTGTCAAGGGCGTTTGAAATGAAAAAATGGCGTAAAATAAGGTTGTGTTGTTGTTGTTGTTGTTGTTGTTGTTGTTGTTGTTGTTGTTGTTTTATGTATGTATGTATTCAAGGGGTTAAAAGGGATACGTAGGACAATGGAAAGATGAATGTATACAATTTATAAAAACTAGTGCATAATGAAAAAAATAGAGAAATGGCATGAAAAGGAATATAAAATATTTTTTCTGATAGGATACAAAAGTAGCGTTGGAATTGATAAAAACGTAATCGAGTAATCGAAAAATCGTCGAAAGTTTTATTTTATATGCGATCAGTACGACATTGGAAATTGGATTATTTTAGCGAT
>JAGQYH010000523.1 GCA_020436175.1 Bacteroidota bacterium | reverse complement strand
CCCGCTTCCCTCAATCGAGTAGCCAACTTGGTAAAGTCACTGTCAGATGAAGCCAAACAAAATGCATTCACATCTCCCGTATACAAAATATCCATGGCATCAATGATCATAGCCGAATCGGTAGCATTCTTCCCTGTGGTATAACCATACTGTTGAATGGGGCTAATAGCTGTTTCCAGTAATAAATTCTTCCACTTTGCCAAATGTGGCTTCGTCCAATCACCATAAATTCTTTTGATGGTTGGATTGCCATACTTGGTAATCTCTTGCATCATTTCTTTCACATACTTTGATGGTATATTGTCTCCGTCAATCAAGACTGCGATTTTAGTATCTATTGCCATATCTTCTGCTAAGATACTGAAAACAAATCACACGCCGACTCTCCTTTAACTTGCCGACTTTCGTAAAATCTGTGCTATCAATTAGGGCATAATTGCCGGAAATCCCTGTAATACTTGATAAAACCAATCAAAAATTATATAATTGAAAATATTATCTAACATAAAAACCTAATATGAAAAAGTTATTTGCCAG
>JAGQYH010000522.1 GCA_020436175.1 Bacteroidota bacterium | reverse complement strand
TCTGCAGCCAATTATTATGTAGTGCACAAAAAATCACATATGGATCCTGCTTGGGGCTACAAATACTTGCCTTGGCATTACGATCATCATATGGGACCTGATTCGGAAAAAAACTGGTGCGTTACCTTTCCACTGTGGGATTATGTGATGGGCACAAGAGAAGTCTATAAAGGCACTGAACGCGAGAAAAAAGATATCGCCACCGGTAGACGAAAACCACCTATTGAACAACCTAAGACGGTGCTGAGGAAAGTGGCTTGATACTACTCCTCAATGATCTTAACAGCCTCTTCTACCATCGATTTGGAACCAATTATGATTGGCACTCTTTGATGTAATTCTGTTGGATTTACTTCCAATATTCTTTGCTGACCGGTGCTGGCCTCTCCTCCGGCTTGCTCTGCCAAAAATGCCAGCGGGTTGCATTCATACATTAATCTCAATTTACCCAAAGGTGCATCGTTCATGGCCGGATAAAGAAAAACACCTCCTTTGATCAAATTTCTATGTACATCAGCCACCATGCTACCAATATACCT
>JAGQYH010000521.1 GCA_020436175.1 Bacteroidota bacterium | reverse complement strand
TCTTCTTTAGGTAATTCTTGCCTCAATTGTCTGATGGATTCTAAGAATGGTTGTGATTCAATATCACCTACTGTTCCGCCAATTTCTGTAAGAACAATATCATAATCGCCGGAATCTCCCAAAAGCTTCATCCGTCGTTTGATCTCATTAGTAATGTGCGGAACTACCTGAATGGTTTTACCCAAAAACTTACCTTCTCTTTCTTTATTGATCACATCTAAATAAACTCGACCGGTAGTGACGTTATTGGCTTGTGAAGTATATACATTCAAGAAACGTTCATAATGGCCTAGATCCAAATCTGTTTCTGCTCCATCTTCCGTAACATAACATTCCCCATGTTCATAAGGGTTCATGGTGCCCGGATCTACATTTATATAAGGATCGAATTTTTGGATGGTTACTCGAAGTCCTCTGGACTGAAGTAGTTTCGCCAAAGAGGCAGCTAGGATTCCTTTACCTAATGATGAGGTAACGCCACCTGTAACGAATATATATTTTGCCATAACTAAGAATGCTTGCTATGGAGCATAAAGGTA
>JAGQYH010000520.1 GCA_020436175.1 Bacteroidota bacterium | reverse complement strand
AAATTCCACTTCAGTTTGAAAACACTGCTGTGTTTAAAGAAGGTTTATGTTGGGTGAAAAAAGATGGTCAACTACAATTGATCGACGGCAAAGGGCAAATCAAGCTGAATACGTCTTATACCAATGCCAATAATTACGAAAATGGAGTGGCCATTGTGGTGAACGAGCAAAACAAGTATGGGGTAATCGATAAAAATGGGAATTTGATACTGCCATTAGAGTACGATTATCTCAATCAAATTGATGATAATACCATTATAATCGGCTATGCAGAAAATTGGGCAAAGCTTGATATGGAGTTGAATCGTTAAGGTCAGCACAATTCTTTGATTTAATGTCATACATTTGTAGCTCAATAATTATACGACATCGTGCTTCATAAGAAACCATCAGATTCTCTCAATATACATACAGAATTAATTATGCCGGGACAAACCAATCCCTTAGGCAATTTAATGGGTGGCAATCTTTTGAAATGGATGGATGTTGCCACCGGAATTAGTGCTTTAAAACATGCCGGACATATAGCGGTGACGGCTG
>JAGQYH010000051.1 GCA_020436175.1 Bacteroidota bacterium | reverse complement strand
TATCCTTGATAAACGTTGGAATGCCGCCAAAAAAACCCTTTACGGGTTGATCGGCAGTTTTTATGGCCTTATCGTAACATTCAGTTACAACGGCATTGATCTCTTGATCTGCTTTCTTGGCTCTTTCAATAGCGGCGGCCACGACCTCTGAAGGATGCAGCTCTTTGTTTTTTATCAACTTAGCCAATGCTACTCCGTCCAAGTCTGAAAGAACATCATCCGTGAATACATGTGTTCTTTGCTTAATTGTAGTTTCTTTCATTATAATATGGTTTACATCGTTTAATCAACTGTTAACGACCGGAGCGACTTTTGTTGAATTTACCTATTCACCTGAGTAAGATAGTATTTTTGATCTTTATTAAGGCACTTCGCGAGTATCCTTTTTTAAAGTTATTCAGAAACACTCGCCATCTTTAAAAAATCCTTCGTTTTGGGAGGCATGTAATACACTCCTCCAAAAATTATTTTGAAACGGGTTAGCCAAGATGTATTCATTTTCAATTCATACCACAATTGGGCTATTCCACTAAAAATAATTCTAAATGGATTCATATAAATGGTTGGATTATCGGTTAGACCTATGGGTGGAGCTACCTCGTATGGCTTTCTGTAGGTTCCGAAAATTCTATCCCAAATATTTAATGGGCTACCTGAAAAATTTATATTCTGATCTTGCTGAAATGACGAATGATGCACTAAATGATATACTCCTTTATCGCCATAGAGTCTGCATAAGTTGCGAACTATAATATTATTGGCCGCAAAGTCATAATGGACAATAGAATGATTGAAGATCTCTAAACAATAGCCTGCCAAAAACCAAAGGGACAATTCCATGATCAATGGTTCTGCATAAAACAATTTGGCCACACCGGCGACCACTATGGTTTTTGGAATGATCAAAAAGAATTCAAACGAGAATGCCGGTGGCGAGGCAATGGGATGTAAATACTCCGGGCAATGGTGCGAACGATGAAAGACCAACCAACAGAATCTTGAAACATGAGACAACCAATGAATAAAATAAGTGGGCAATCCGGCAAGCATTATGCCCATTAACAAAGCGAGCCAATAATTATTAATGTGTAAAACTGTCGGGATATGCATATCAATCCAGGCAGATAACTGATGTGCTCCTAACTCAAAAATGCTTAATCCTTCGGTTATCTTAAATCCCAAAGAATGAAGGAGTAAAGTAAGTAACGATACAAATGCCAAACCGCTGAGCATGGAAATGACGAATGAAATGGAATATGTATAGGTATTACTAACAACCATTTGATTGTCATACTTCTTCAGCGATAAAAAATAACTGGATAGGATGACGGCAAATCTAACGATCATACAAAGTAAGGCTAACCCTATCCATAACTGAGTAAAATGTTGGCTGAGCCAGGGGCGTTCCGGATTGATCAGCGATGGTTGATTATAACTAAATAAGTTCAACGAAGTTAACTTACTTCCATCGGGAATACCCATCAGTAATACTTCAGCAATAACGTACCCAAGACCTACAACAAACACCGCAGTTGTTAAAATTTTCAAATGATAATTGCTAAAATTCAAAAACTGAACATTCCAAAGGTTCTTTAACGAAAACGTATTGTTTTTCCTTTTTGACTTCATTGACTACTATTTATCATTGATTTTTCCCAAGGTTGTTCTTCCTCCAATTGATAAGCTAAATCAAATAAAAACGCTTGACCATATCTGGTAGACTAACTTTCTTTTTCAGAATCAGTTCTGTTATTCCTACACCATCTAAATCGGAAAGAACATCATCTGTAAAGGCATGTGCTCTATTTTTAATTTCTGCCATCTATAATTTTTATTTACATTTCTAAAGTGATGAATATGATTAGGTTAGAAAGATAGGGCGGAATAATTAAATAATAATTCACCTAGGTTAAATAAACTAAGAAAAATAGATTTTAACCTGCGTTAAAAAGGGTGTGTACGCAATAAGTTAAATTTGATAGCAAATAGATGAGCAATGGGAAAGCAATTTGGTTCAAGAGCTACTGCAGACGAAGTACTGAAAGACTTTGATTTTACCGGAAAAAATGCAATTATAACCGGCGCCAATTCCGGTATCGGATTTGAATCTGCGAAAGCTTTAGCCAAAGTAGGCGCACATGTTATTTTGGCTTGTCGGTCTGCCTCTAAAGCCAACGAAGCCATTGATAAAATACGAGCAGAAGTTCCCAACGCATCATTGGAATTTATGGCGTTAGATCTAGCCTCTTTTCCAAGTATTGAAAAATTTACGAAAGCCTTAAAAATTGACCAGGTGGATCTGTTTATCCAAAATGCAGGGATAATTACCGATGCATATAACACTACCCCACAAGGACATGAAATGACGGCCGGCGTGAATCATTTTGGACATTTCTATTTAACGAAGTTATTGATGCCTTTGCTCTTAAAAGGAAAAGCGAGAGTGGTGGTTTTATCAAGTGAATCACACCGACAAACTTTAGGTTTAAATCTTAAAAAATGGCCGCAAAGCGAAAAAGATTTTGGATTCAACAGTTCCTATGCAAAATCAAAATTAGCCAATGTGCTTTTTGCCACTGAGCTTCAACGAAGGTATGGCGCCCAAGGATTAACAGTGGCGTCCTGCCATCCCGGTAATATGGTAACCACCAATTTTGGGGAAGGTACTGCTTTAACCAAAGTATTGTTTAAACTCATCAGTCCGTTTACCAAAACACCGGCGCAAGGGGCCAGCACTTCGATGTATTGTGCCAGCCAACCCGACTCGTTTGTCGCAGGGAATTATTTTTCAGGAAATGAAAAAACAACGCCAAGCTTTCTAGCAAGAAACAAAAAATTAGCCGTAGAACTTTGGGATTATAGTGAAAGTGAAGTAGCCAAATATCTAAAGCAGAGAAAATAGTAGCACCAATCATTTGCGATACAACTTTCAATTTCCTTCAATGCATTGGGCGATTGCTCAAAAGCTTGTTATTTAACCCACGTTAAATCCGGTAAGCATTCAAATAAATAAATTACATACCCTAATTAAACAGGCATAAGATTGAAACGACGTAAATTTTTAAGAAATACCGGAATAGTATTGGCCGGCACCACCATTGCAGGTTATGCAGGTATCCAAAGATTAGCATCAAAAATTGATGAACCCATAGATGCATCAATGATACCTAATGGCAGTAAGGTTTGGAGCAATTGGTCGGGCAATCAATCTTGTACACCAAAAGAATTTTTTATACCTAAATCTGAATTAGAACTGGCAGAAAAGTTAAGATCGAGTACTGAGAAAATGAGAATTGTTGGCGCAGGACATTCTTTTAGTCCGGTGGTTCCCTCCAATGAAATTTTATCTAGCCTAAAGGAATTAAATGGCATTGTATCGTACGATATTGAAAAAAGTCAAGTGGTGGTGAAGGCCGGCACGCACCTCTACCAGTTAACCCCACAATTGCACGAACTTGGATTAGCATTTTCTAATCTTGGTGATATTGATAGACAAACGGTGGGTGGAGCCGTATCCACTTCAACCCATGGAACCGGATCAACCTTGAGAAGTATCTCTAGCGCGGTAATTGGCTTTAAAATGGTAACTGCCGAAGGAGCAATAGTAGAATGTAGTGCCGACAACAATGCTGAATTATTTTATGGTGGAACGGTAGCGTTGGGAGCACTCGGCATCGTGACCGAATATACCCTTCAACTAGAGCCCACCTACAAATTGAAAGAAGTGGTTTATGGTGCTAGTTTAAAAGAAACTATGCTGAACTTTTCTAAACTGACGGAAGAGAATAGAAATTTTGAGTTTTTTCCTTTTCTCTATTCCGACTCGTGTGTTCATAAATTAATGAATGTGACCAACGAAGCGGAAAAGAATTTAAAGCATGGGTTTTTCAACGATGATTTTTGGGTAAGCAGTGCTCATGTTTTGAGTGGCCAGAAAGTAAAAAACATTAAAAGGGTTCAAGACCTAGGAAGAAAAGTATATACAGAAGAGGAAAGAGTAGGTTATAGTCATCAAATTTATTCAAGTCCGAGAAACATTAGATTTAACGAAATTGAATATCAATTACCAATAGAGAAAGGCTTAGCATGTTTAGATGAATTGCGTTATGTTGGTCAAAAAGGTGATTTCCCTATCACCTATCCTATTGAAGTGAGAACGGTTGAAGGAGATGATTTCTGGATGAGTCCGTTTTATAAAAGAAAATCCATTTCCATATCCATCCACCAAATTGTTGATCGAGAATTCCTTCCATATTTTAAAGCATTTGACAAAGTATTTTGCAAGTATGAAGGTCGACCGCATTGGGGAAAGCTAACCTATCAAAACAAAGAATATGTGTCTCAAATGTATTCGAAGTATGACGATTTTGTGGCTTTAAAACAAAAATTCGATCCCACTTCTCGATTTTCCAATGACTATCTTGTAAAATTATTTGGTAGTTAGCTTCCATCTTAAAGGATACATATGAAGAGAAGAAAGTTTTTAAAAGCAACGGGAATATCTTTAGGAGGCCTCACACTTGTTGGAGCAGGTGCCTTTTTTGCAGCCAAACCTAAAGGGAAGAGTAGCGCCTACACGCCTACTTTTCAAACGCTCAATGAAAACTTAAAAAATTATCGTCGTGCCATTCCGGAATTGATAATTGATTTAGATGCAGTAGATAAAAATATTGAAGCGCTTCAAAAATTAATTCCTCCAAACAGCCAATATAGAATTGTAGTAAAATCATTGCCGAGTGTTGAACTTGTTGACTATGTAATGGCTCAGGCATCCACCCATAATTTGATGCTGTTTCATCAGCCGTTTCTGTCGCACATAAGTGAAATGGCCAATGAGCAAGTGGATATATTGATGGGCAAACCGATGCCGGTAAAAACAGTTGAATATTATTACGATACGCTCATCGTAAACAATGGATTTGATCCTTCCAAACAATTACAATGGTTAGTAGATACAGACAAAAGGATAAATGAATACATACAGTTGGCAAAGGATAAAAACCTGACTTTACGACTCAATATTGAAATAGATGTTGGACTTCATAGAGGAGGCTACGCTGATTTAGCAGCCTTGAAAAAAGCTTTGCAATTGATTGAAGCCAACCAAGAGTACGTCACTTTTTCGGGTTTTATGGGCTACGATCCGCATGTGGTTAAAATACCCAAGATGATTATGTCTGCTTATGAAGCTTTTGAAAAAGTTAAAGATTATTATAACGCGTGCATTGATCTATTAAAAACAGATTTTCCATCCCTGTATCATGAAGATCTTACATTTAATGGTGCTGGCAGTCCAACTCTAGCCTATCATGCCAATGGTGATTCGCCTTGTAATGATTTGGCTGCAGGTTCATGTTTAGTGAAACCTACAGATTTTGATATTGAAAGCTTAGAACAATTTTCGGCGGCTTGCTATATAGCAACGCCAATTCTAAAAAAATATGAGAACACACAATTTCCGGGAGGAGAAAAAATGACTGGGCTACTGAATCTTTGGGATAGTAAAATGGAGAATTCATATTTTATTTATGGTGGTTCTTGGATGGCAGACTACTATGAACCTCAAGGAGTGGAACAAAATATGATTTTTGGTAAAAGTACGAATCAAGTGATGATCAATGCATCAGATGAAGCAAACTTAGAAGTAGGCGATTTTGTGTTTTTACGACCTCACCAAAGCGAATTTGTTTTCTTACAGTTTGGAAATATTTTGGCGATGAGAAATCAGGAGATAAAAGAAGAATGGAGCTGCATTCGCAATGTTTGATAATCAGAAAAATAAAATACAATTAAAAACTTAAAAGATAAAGTTGCCGTTGTAACCGGTGCGGGTTCCGGAGTGGGAAGATCTTTGGCATTGCAATTTTCCAAAGAAGGATGTCGCCTTGCCTTAAATGATTATGATGAAAACGCACTGAAAGAAACCGTTCAGCTTTTAGATAGACAAGAAAGTGTAATCGCCGATTGCTTTGATGTCTCAAATTATGAAAGTTTTGAAGCCTTCGCCAAAAAGACGTTAGAGGTTTATGATCATCAAGTAGATATTGTGGTGAATAATGCCGGCGTTAATCTTGTTCGATTGAATTTTGAAGAAACGACAATGGAACAGTTTCATTGGATCATGAATATCAATTTTTGGGGCGTTATATATGGATGTAAATTGTTTTTACCCGCTTTGCAAAAGAGACAGGAAGCAAGTTTAGTTAACCTCTCTAGCGTGCAAGGTTTTGTAGGAGCACCACAACAAACTGCCTATACTGCCACAAAATTTGCGGTTCGAGGATTTACCGAGTCATTAAGAATGGAGCTATTGAATTCGAACGTTACAGTATGTTGCGTTCATCCCGGCGGCATAAAAACCAATATCATCAAAAATGCTCGCGGTTTAGATGAAAATATGGATGCTCAAGAAAGAGATAAAGAAATAAAAAGTATGACGCGGATCTATATGCATACACCGGAGATGGCTGCCAAAACAATCATTAACGGTATAAAAAAGAAAAAGGAACGTGTTTTAATTGGCGCCGAAGCAAAGGCCATTGAATTTGCGCAAAGACTGTTTCCCGTTAAATATGTCAACTTATCTACTAAACTGATTGAATTGAGTACTAAAAAATATTAGATTATATTTTACTGTATTGATGATGGTAAATCATCTCTGTTAGTGACTATCTTTAAACAGTTAGAAGTTAAAATCAATTAATGTATGCTGACTGCTTTTTGGTGGTTACATCCTCAAATGTTGGCATTTCCTCATCGAATTTGTAGAATTTTAGATGACCATCATTCACTTTCCCATTTTCAAACAGTTTTTTGTCCTCATTCATGTTTTGAGAAATTTTCCAAGGGAAACTACTTCCTTGTTTAGGAAATTCATTGATGCCTCTTTTGATGTAACCTGAATTCATGGTTGTGATAAATGGTTGAGGATTTTCAGCCAACTTTGGCTTACTCACCATTGCTGCTGTAAAATAATTTTGGTCCATGTAATTTATCAGCTGGCATAAATATTTAGAAGCAAAATCTGCTTTGATGGTCCAAGGAAAAGTGGTGTAGCCAAAAATGGCGGCAAAGTTGGGTACATCGCTCATCATCACGCCACTTTTATAAGCAATTTGATCTTTGGGATCTATTTTATTTCCATCCACATACAATTTTATACCACCGGCCAAAACCATTTTTAATCCGGTAGCAGAAACAATGATATCTGCCTTCATCACCTTCCCAGTCTTCAATTGGATGCCTTCTTCCGTAAAACAATCAATATGATCCGTTACCATGGAGGCTTTACCACTTGAAATCGCCTTGAAAAAATCTCCATCAGGAGCGACACACATTCTTTGCTCCATTGGATAGTATTTAGGCGTAAAATGCTTGTCTATATCATAGTCTTTGGGCAAGGCGCTTTTGATGCCATTAATGAATACAAGTTTGGCTATTCGGGGATATTTCAGCGCGAAAGTAGTGGCGATTTCTCCAACTTTTATATTTTTCCATCTCGTTAGTTGGTGTGCCATTTCTACCGGCATCACTTTTGAGAGGCGATTAACGGTGTTGTCTTCTCGAGGAAGGATCACGAAGTAAGACGGAGAGCGTTGAAGCAGTTTAACATGTCGAGCGCCACCATTGATTAAAGACGGCACCAACGTTACCGCTGTAGCACCGCTGCCAATGATAATTATGTTTTTGTCTTTGTAATCTAAATCTTCCGGCCAAAATTGAGGATGAATAAACGTTCCTTTAAAATCCTTTACATTTTTATAGTCAGGAATGTATCCTTGTTGATGATCGTAGTAACCACAACAGCTAATGATAAAATTAGCCGTCATCTTACTTTTGTAACCGGTCTTTTTATTTTGAGTGATAAGTGTCCAACATTTATTTTTGCTAGACCATTCCGCTTGCTCTACCCAAGTATTGAAAATAATCTTTTCTTTGGTTCCATCTTCTTCGATGGTTTCGGTCAGGTATTTTTTAATCATTGGCGCATCTACAAATTGATTGGTACCAACCCATGGTTTGAATACATAACCATAAGTAGCCATATCGGAATCCGTCCGAATGCCCGGATATTTGAATAAATCCCATGTGCCGCCAATATCATTTCTACCTTCCAAAATTGCAAAATTTTTATCCGGACATTTTTCGCTTAGGTGGTGTGCCGCGCATATTCCAGATAGTCCTGCACCAATAATTATAACATCAAAGTCATGATTAACCATATCTCCTTCTTTAAAAGGAAAATTAATGTTCTAACCTAAAAAGTAGATTAACCTGGGTTAAATAATTAAATGTTATAACTTACCGGCTCGCACCCTACTTAAAGTTCCCAATGCCATGCCTAAATAGGAGGCAATGTAAGTTAGCGGAGCACGTTGTGCTACTTTTGGCCGCATGGTGCAGAATGCTTCGTATCGTTCTCTTGATGAAGAGATTCTTAACAATTTTGAGCGTTCGGTAACTTGTGATATGCTTTCACTCAACATTTCACTTAACACATTTAGATAACGTGGAAATCGATTTAAAAAAGTAAGAAAATCCCGATATGTGATAGCGATGAGTTTTGTTCTTTCTAGAGCTTGAATAGAAGCTTCAGTTTGTTGCTTTTTCATCAGCGAGTTATAATCACCCAGAATTTCATTTTCATAATAAAATTCTATGGTATGTTCTTCACCTTCATCATTAAGGTAAAAAGCTCGAACTCCTCCTTTAAGAATAAAGCCTAACATGCTAACTCGATTATTTTGCTCGTGTATAATTTCATTCTTTTTAAAAACATGTAGTTGCGCAATGTCAACTATAAAATCAGTTTCCTCATTAGTCATTGCAATATAACCCGATATATAATCAAGCAAGGATTGAATTTGTGGCATCCGGCTATTTGTCATGCTCTAATAATTGGCTCAATATAACTAGTAATAGTTACAAATGAAATATAACTAATACAAACCATATAGTTGATGGATTCTGCTGACTACTAACGAATATAAGTTATAATGTATCCTTCAATGCACCAATCAGCTTATCAATATTCTCTTGGCGACTTGAATGTCCCATTAAACCAATTCTCCAAATTTTGCCGGTCATTACGCCAAGGCCTCCTCCTATTTCGATTCCGTAATTACGCAAAAGTTTCGTTCTAAGGGCGGCATCGTCTAAGCCCTCATTCAATGTGATGGCATTTAGTTGTGGCAACCGGTATTGTTCTTCAACAAAAAAGTCTAAACCCAATGCCTCCAAACCTTCTTTTAGCTTCAAATGATTTTGATAATGTCTTTCCCATGCATGTTCAATGCCTTCTTCTAATAAAATGACCAATGCTTCATGCAAACCATATAAAGCATTAATGGGAGCGGTGTGATGATAAGATCTCTTTTGATTACTGCCCCAATAACCCATCACTAAATTCAAATCCAAAAACCAACTTTGTACTTTGGTCTTTCTGTTTTTTATGACCTCTAACGCCTGATTGCTAAAACTTACCGGAGATAATCCGGGTGTACAAGACAAACATTTCTGACTTCCGGAATAAATGGCATCAATATTCCATTCATCCACTTTCAATTCTGAACCTCCTAATGACGTTACCGCATCTACAATAGTCAAGCAGCCATATTCATGTGCTAGGGCCACAATGGCTTTGGCATCTGATCGAGCACCGGTTGAAGTTTCGGCATGCACAAATGCAACAATCTTAGCATCCTTATTTTGATCTAAAGCTTCTTTCACTTTATTGAGATCTACCGGTTTACCCCAGTCGTCTTGTACCATAATTGCAGTTCCTCCGCATCGCTCAACATTCTCTTTCATTCTTCCGCCAAATACGCCGTTTTGGCAAACAATTACTTTGTCTCCGGGTTCTACCAAATTAACAAAACACATTTCCATACCTGCAGAGCCCGGTGCGGAAACGGCCATGGTTAATTCGTTTTTCGTTTGAAATGCATATTGTAATAACTGTTTTACCTCATCCATCATCCCTACAAAATCGGGATCCAAATGTCCTAAAGTTGGTCGCGCCATCGCATCTAAAATTCGCTTTGGAACATCTGATGGTCCCGGTCCCATTAATGTTCTTGTTTCCGGCATAAATGATTGAATAGCAGGTTTGGTAAAAGTCATGATACTTTGTTTTGGTTATTATTAATAGAAACAAATAGTGATTTATATCCCTACGAATTTAATAAGATGTGATTGGAAAAAAGTTGTAAATGCAATAGTTAACTATTCTTTTAAAAAACGTATGGATCATAGGTCACTTTTCAAAGACATTCTGATTCCGCTTTCCACCATTGCCTCAAATGTATATAGGTCGATCATATGTGGCAACCAATTACAGCTTACGGTTAAAATATTATCTCCTACTTTATTTTTTCGAATAAATTCTCTTGTCGTGGCTATTGGAATGGTATCATCTTGTTCTCCCATGATGAAATAGCTGAAAGGACTGGGTGTATTCGGTTTTACTTTAAGAAACATTTTGTCTTCAGCACCAAAAAAAATGGCGGGGTTAAATAAAATCGAAGGCAGTTGCAACTCCCGTGAAAGATAAAATCCCAAATATCCTCCAAAAGAACTCCCAACGATTAGGTCGATGGAATCCGTTAAACATACTTGCTTTAAAATCTCATAGGCATCCAATTGTGCTGTGTAGTTGATATTTAATGCTGTTACCCTTTCAACATACTTTTCTAAAACCGCTGTCTTTGCCAAATTTACCTTGCTATGCAATCCGTGAATGTATAAGCAGTTTGTATAATGTTTCTCTATTGACATTTGATTTTCTTATCTTACAGGACATTAAAATTAATATAAAAAATGGCAGATCTACTAAGAGAACTTCAAGCTCAAATGAGCGGTAAGACAATTGATAAAATTGCAAATCAAATTGGAGGCAATCAACAACAAACAAGTGCGGCTGTATCGGCTGCTTTACCAATGATCCTTCAAGCATTGAGTAAAAATGCTACCAATGAACAAGGAGCCAACTCGCTTTTCAATGCCATAGCAAAAGATCATGATGGAAGTGCATTAAACAATTTAACGGGTTTAATCAATAACTTCCAAAGTGGACCGGGTGCCGGAATTTTGCGACATGTTCTCGGACAGAAACAGAATAAAGCAGAATCTATTGTAAGTCAAACCAGTGGATTGAACGCACAAGCAACCAATCAGTTGCTGCAAATTTTAGCTCCTATTGTGATGGCACAATTAGGCAAGCAAAAACAAAAAGGCGGTTTAGATGTTGGTGGTTTAGCCAATTTACTGATTCAAAACACTGCACGCCAGCAAAAGCAACAACCTAAAGCTGCCGGATTCTTGAATCAGTTTCTTGATCAGGACGGTGACGGCAACATTCAAGACGATTTAACCAATATGGGCGTAAAAGCCTTAAGCGGATTTTTTAGAAAAAAATAAATTTTAGCATAAATGAGCAAAAGGTCGGAAATAATTTCCGACCTTTTTTGTTTCAAAGCCTGAACACAATGGATTTCTTCATCAACAATCAATTTTTCAGAATCGTGAAGCATCGATTTGCTCACAGATTCCTGATTGCTGCTTTGATCTTCATATTGGCCATTTTATCAGGTATTTTAGGGTATATTCTCATAGAAGGCTATACTTTATCGGAAGCTTTATTCATGACCATCATTACCATTTCTACCGTTGGTTATGGGGAAGTGCGACCGTTGAGTGAAACCGGCAAAATATTCACTTCGTTTTTAATTATTTTTAATATTGGTGCCGTTGCTTATGCAATCAGTGTGGTCAGTACTTTTATTATTGAAGGCGATTTTAAAACATTATTTAAAGAAACACAGATGGAAAAAGTGATAGAAAATCTTAAAGGTCATGTGATCGTTTGTGGTTACGGACGATTGGGGAAAGTGGTGTGTAGCGATATTGAGAAAAGTGGTAAACAAATTCTCATTGTAGAAAAGAATGAAGAGCTGATCAACGAGTTAAAGAATAAGGACAAACTATATTTCCAGGGAGATGCTACTCATGATGGAACGATCAGAAAAATTGGGATTGAAAGAGCTGATACCATCATTACCACTTTACACTCTGATGCGGCTAATGTATATATCGTTTTAGCTGCCCGAGAATTAAATAGTACCGCCAAGATCATCAGCAGAGCATCTGAAGAGGCGAATGTCAGCAAGTTAAAACGTGCCGGAGCTAGTAACATTATTATTCCTGAAGATATCGGCGGTGCTTATATGGCTGCTATCGTTAGCGGAAAAGATAATATTGAAATGGGCAATTGGGGATATTAAAAAAGCGAACAACCCAACCAGGATCATTCGCTTCAAATTACTACTAAAAATTCTATTACAATTATTTGCGAACCTGTAATGAATTGATTAGAACAGACTCTTCACTTACCGGAACAGTCTCCACTAATATTTCTTCTTTTGGTGTATTTTCTTCTAAGAGATTATTTTCACTAATTAACTGTTGCTTAGGTTGAGATTTGTTAGCGAAGGCTAATTTGTATATATCATCAGCACCCATACCTCCCTCTCTATCCGATGAGAAGTAACCATCTGTAAAG
>JAGQYH010000519.1 GCA_020436175.1 Bacteroidota bacterium | reverse complement strand
AATAACAACGAAACATTATTATCCGTTTTTTCGAAAGAAGAAGGAAATTTGATCATTCAGACTGTGCCTAATCAAGCTGATTTTTCTGAACTGCAAAGTCATTGGTTATACGCCCCTTTGATCTACAATATCTCTTTGTTACATGGTTTAGACCAACCTTTGTATCAAATTGGTGGGAGGGACCAATGGGTTGCCATCGATTATAAAGCAGAGCGAAAAGACAATGTAGTAACGCTAAGCGGTGCAGATTTTGAGTTCATTCCGGAACAGCGAATCCTCAACAATAAATTGTTTATCAATACAGATAAGAACGGTCAAGTGCAGGCAGGTCATTATAAAATTACCGACAATAATGAAATATTGGCATGGTTGAGTTTTAATGTTGATAGAATTGAATCTGAAATGAAGTTTGCCGATAAAGAGAGCTTGCATGAACAGTTCCCGAATGTAACGGATATAGCATCAGGAACAAAAGGCGATATTAAGTCGGCCATTCAATTGAGAGATCAGGGCAGGCCTTTGTGGAAGATTTGTTTGTTGCTGG
>JAGQYH010000518.1 GCA_020436175.1 Bacteroidota bacterium | reverse complement strand
AAATAGGTGTTCCTGATGAGTAAGCTTCAAATTATTTTGGTTTAGCCCGGTTATTTACTTTAAATTGAGGTTTGGTATTAACATTTAAATCAAACAATATGTCAGATATATTCAAGCAGTTTAGTTTAAAAGGGAAAGTTGCAATTGTTACGGGCGCCAGTAAAGGAATTGGGCAGACCATTGCTTATACGCTGGGAAAAGCCGGGGCCAAAGTTATTGTTTCGAGTAGAAAACAGCCCGCCGTGGACAATGTCGCTGAAAAAATGATAGGCGAAGGCATCAAAGCACTGTCGATAGCTTGTAACATGGGCAGTATTGCGGAGATTCAAATTTTGGTTGAAAAGACCATTCAATACTATGGTAAAATAGACATTATTGTGAACAATGCAGCAGCCAATCCCGTGTATGGTGCTGTGGAAGATACAGAAGAATGGGCTTTTGACAAGATCATGGATGTTAATGTGAAAGGTCCTTTTGAATTGTGCCGAAGAGCTTTACCATATATGAAAAAGAATGGGGGCAGCATCATTAACATCAGCAGTATTGG
>JAGQYH010000517.1 GCA_020436175.1 Bacteroidota bacterium | reverse complement strand
GTTATAGAGGTCTCGGCTTCCGCCGAGGCCTCTATTTTTAACGAGAGTTTATTATAAACCAGTTACATTGCGATAAATGCATAATATAATGAGCAATATATGATATAAAGGGAATCTGCGAACCCGCGACTCTCCCGATGAACAATCGGGATATTCTTACCAACTGAACTACCGAACTAACAAAGAAGTATTTTTATTGAATTGAATAATTGGCATAAAAAAAGCCCCTCATTGCTGAGAGGCTTTTTTGCTTGATAATCAAGCGGTCCGGACGGGACTCGAACCCGCGACCCCCTGCGTGACAGGCAGGTATTCTAACCAACTGAACTACCGAACCGTTTCCAAAAATTTTAGGTCTCAAAATTTTCGGACTGCAAAAATAGCTTTTTTGATATAAAACAAATTAAAATTTTAAAATTCTTTTTTTGACTTCCTCTGCCATTAAATCCTAAATGCATAGCGGTAAATATTTTGTCCTTTGGTGTACCTTTCAAAAAATTTACAACTGCATCAAAACCTCCCTATCTAAATATTTTTACCTTTGCCCGCTTAC
>JAGQYH010000516.1 GCA_020436175.1 Bacteroidota bacterium | reverse complement strand
ATGACGGTAACGGATGCCATGAGTATTTTAAGAGGCGATCAAGATGCCGCCACCAAATTTTTAGAAAGAACCACACGACCGGCATTGGTAGAAAAATTCCAACCGACGGTTAAGGTTTCCTTAGATAAGGTGGGTGCCACAAAATATTGGAATACTGTATTTACGACTTACAATAAAGTGCCTTTTGTAGAAGATGTGAATCCGGACTTAGAAGTGTATGCCACCAACAAGGCCATTGACGGCTTGTTTCATCAAATTGCGAAACAAGAAGCCGAGATCCGGAAAAATCCGGGAGCCCGAGTTACAGATTTACTTAAAAAGGTTTTTGGGCAATAGGGAAAAACAACTTTGTTGAATACAAACTAATAATCGAATTACCTCTAAAAAGTCCGAACAGGAGATGTTTTTAGCATAAATGGTCACTGCCCTATCATCTGTTTAATTCTTGGCAACAAATCATATTTTGCATAAATAAAACTATACATTAGTAAACTATTGCAATAGCTTGTTGTTACATGCCTGTTAGAAGTAAGTATGATAAAAAACCAGTGGTATATAGCT
>JAGQYH010000515.1 GCA_020436175.1 Bacteroidota bacterium | reverse complement strand
AAAACATCTTCTAAGCCTAAATCACAAAGTAGTAAAGTAATGGAAGGAACTAATGAAATAATTCGCATACAAGATTTTTTTATTCTAAAAACCCTTTTTCGCGCATCCAATCATCGTTAAAAAATTTGGCAACGTAACGTGAGCCATGGTCGTGTAATATTATAACGACTAAATCGTCTTTAGTAAATGGAAATTTTTCGTGTATTTGCAACACACCTTGCACCGCTGAGCCGGCAGAATTTCCTGCAAAAATGCCTTCTTCTTTTGCCAATCTTCGTTGCATCAACGCAGCATCTTTGTCGGTTACTTTTTCAATATAATCTATTAAACTAAAATCGTAATTCTGAGGAATAATATCCTCACCAATACCTTCAGTAATATAACTATGAATTTCTTTTGGATCGAAAGTGCCGGTTTCGTGAAATTGCTTTAAAATAGAACCATACGTATCAATTCCATACGTTTTTATGCTTGGATTTTTTTCTTTCAAAAATTTGGAAGTGCCACTAACTGTTCCGCCGGTGCCAATGCCAACTACAAAGTGCGTAATTTTTCCATCTGATTGTTCA
>JAGQYH010000514.1 GCA_020436175.1 Bacteroidota bacterium | reverse complement strand
AATTAAAATTAATGGACTACTTCTTAGCGAAGATTATGTTGTTGATTTTGTGCAAAAACATAAAGAACTAATTGAAAGAATTCAACCTTCTTTTTTTGAAATTACCGTAGCCATGGCATTTGACTATTTTGCAGAACAGCAAGTAGATATTGCTATTATTGAAACTGGCATGGGTGGTCGCTTTGATTCTACTAATGTGATAAGTCCTCTCCAATCTATTATTACCAATATTTCTTTTGACCATCAACAATTCTTAGGGGATACTCTAGCTAAAATAGCCTTTGAAAAAGCAGGCATTATTAAGCCAGAAACTCCTGTTCTTATTGGAGAACGACAAGAAGAAATTGAAGAAGTTTTTCTAAACAAAGCCTTAGAATGCGATAGTAATTTATTTTACGCGGATGAGTTGTTTGAAATTGTTGACTTTGAAACCAATTTAAGTGGGAGTGCCTTCACAACACATTTTGGAAAACGCAAGTTGCATTATAGTTCGGATCTAAGTGGCTTCTATCAAAAATATAACTTACAAACGGCAATGGCGGCAATTTTGCTCTTGAAGGATAGCTTTGAA
>JAGQYH010000513.1 GCA_020436175.1 Bacteroidota bacterium | reverse complement strand
CGATAATGCAAACCTAGATAAAGCAAGAATTCTTCTTTGGCCAATTAAAAAGAAATACGGTAAAAAACTTTCTTGGGCTGATTTAATGATTCTTGCCGGTAATTGCGCTTTAGAATCAATGGGATTAAAAACTTTCGGTTTCGGCGGCGGACGTGCAGATATTTGGGAACCTGAAAAAGATATTTATTGGGGATCAGAAGCCGAATGGCTTGGCGACAAACGTTATGAAGGTGATCGCGAACTTGAAAATCCATTGGCCGCTGTTCAAATGGGATTAATTTATGTAAATCCCGAAGGCCCAAACGGCAAGCCTGATCCGGTTGCTTCCGGAAAAGACATAAGAGAAACATTCGGCAGAATGGCAATGAATGATGAAGAAACTGTTGCACTTGTTGCCGGTGGACATACTTTTGGTAAATGTCACGGTGCAGGAGATGCTGCATTAGTTGGACCTGAACCTGAAGCTGCTGGCATTGAAGAACAAGGCTTAGGATGGAAAAATAGTTTTGGAAGCGGAAAAGGTGTTCATACAATTACAAGCGGAATTGAAGGTGCCTGGACAACAAATCCA
>JAGQYH010000512.1 GCA_020436175.1 Bacteroidota bacterium | reverse complement strand
TGACCGAAATGGAGGAAAGAAAATACGGTCAACAAGTAGAAATAATAAAAGATTGGACTAAACGAAATGACCACCGCCACCATGCAATGGATGCATTGACGATTGCATTTACCAAAAGAAGTTTTATTCAGTATCTGAACAATTTGAATGCTCGGAGAAATGAAAAATCAGACGATACAATCAGCAATGCCAAAGGCAGAATAGCAATGGATACGAATAGTTTAAGACTTTCTACAAGAGATGTTTTGGGCATAGAAGAAAAAGAAACCGAAGTAAAAATTGATGACAATGGCAATAAAAAAAGAGTGTTCAAGTTACCGGTTGCTAACTTTCGTCAAGTAGCCAAAGAACATTTGGAAAATGTAATTGTTTCGCACAAAGCAAAAAACAAGGTTGTTACTAAAAATAAGAACAAAGTAAGAGGTTCAAATAAAGTACAAGAAGCCTTAACGCCTCGTGGACAATTGCACAAAGAAACCGTTTATGGAAAGTATCAATATTATGACCAAAAAGAGGAAAAAGTAGGTGCTAAATTTGACAAAGAAACTATTGAAAAGGTAAGCAATCCTCTTT
>JAGQYH010000511.1 GCA_020436175.1 Bacteroidota bacterium | reverse complement strand
GTTTTATGTGTAACTGATGGATTTTAAAATTTTGTGGATTGAATCGTGATTCAACCTAAGCTTAACTGACTTGAAGGTGTTTTTATTATCTGAATATTATGAATAATGATTTGTTTAACATTAAATTAACATAGAAGCGATCGTATTCTTTTCAAGTGATTGAAAGATGAAGTCAGTGCCATTTATGGAAATTTCGAAGAAACATACTTTATTGTGTAACCACGGATGTGTGGATGCCGATTTATCATTTATTAGCAGGAAATGCATCCGAACATCCGTGGTTAAATTCTATCTCAAAAGCACTAACTTTTGATACTGTTCAACTTTTTCACCACTAGAATCCTTCAGGGAAGATGTGCAATTGTGAACTTACTTTTCACTTGTTTGAAAGATATAGTGGAAACCATTTATGGAATATTCGAAGAAACATACTCTATTGTGTAACCACGGATGAATGGATATTAATTAGAGTATTATGTCAAAACTAGTATTAGAAGAGGAAACATATGAAATTCTGGGATCATGTTTTAACGTACACAATCACTTCGGGAATGGATTTTTGGAGATTATTTA
>JAGQYH010000510.1 GCA_020436175.1 Bacteroidota bacterium | reverse complement strand
AATCCGCTGCCAAACGAACTTCCTCCACCGAATGTACATCAGTTAAGACCGACACGCCATATCGCTCACGCACCGCCTTTAAAATAGACAGTGCCTTTTTATCTCCAATCCCGGTAAAAGAATCGAGTTTGGTTCTATTCGCCTTTTTATAGGAACTTTTGAAAACATAATGAATATCCAATTCGTCACAAACCGACTTCACCTTTTCTGCCACTTCAAAGCATACTTCCTCCGATTCTACCACACAAGGGCCGGCAATTAATATGAGTTGTTGTTTTTTCAGGTTGTTGGATTTTTGGTTATTCGGTTATTCGGTTATTCGGTTATTCGGTTATTCGGAAAGATAGAGACTTTATTTTGTATGCAAAATTCACCAAACAATTTTTTCCTTTGAGCCTTGCATTTTGAATTTGAAATTGCGCTTGAGCTTGCACTTGTGTTTTCAATACCCATACTTCTCGCCCCAAAGTTGCTGCATCCTCTTTCGCATATCTTCTTCTCGAGCATTTTTTCCCGGCTCAAAGATAACCTTTCCGCTCAGCTCCTCCGGTAAAAACTCCATGTTAATGAAACTG
>JAGQYH010000050.1 GCA_020436175.1 Bacteroidota bacterium | reverse complement strand
GGTTAGGTCAATATTCTGATAATACGGACGAAGCTTATTTACGGGGTTTTTTGGGTAAAATGTTGTTTTCCGGTGAAGAGATTTTCAAAAAGGCAAATGTACTTTCCGGTGGGGAGAAAGTGAGGTGTATGCTCTCCAAAATGATGTTGGCGGAGGCCAACTTTTTGATGCTGGATGAACCAACTAACCATCTTGATCTTGAATCAATCACAGCACTGAACAATTCATTAATCAATTTTCCGGGTACCATATTGTTTACTTCTCATGACCATGAATTTGTTCAAACCGTCGCCAACAGAATAATTGAAATCGGACCTAAAGGATACATCGACAGAATGAAAACTTATGATGATTATGTCGCTGACCCTTCCATAGCTGAGTTAAGAAAGGCGTTATATTAAAACATATTTCAGATTACATTTTTATATTAGATTTTGAAAATGTACCAGATGAAACATGTTTTTACCATTCTATATCTATGTCTATTAGGCATTTTGTCTCAAGCTCAAACCGGAGAAATAGAAGCCATAAGGCAAATAATTGAATCGAAAATCGAAAAGATTGATGCCACAGACAGTTTATCAATAGAAAAAACAGATCAGTTAAAAGCTTTTTCCAAAACATTGGATGTTATTGATGATATAAAGGAATCCAAAAGCTTTTCGGGTAAAGCCATCATGGGTTTTAATGGCGAAACCACCAGAGAAGATGACAACAGTTTGTTTAATTTATATGGTGGAATCAATCTCGATTGGGATCTTTACCCCGGAGAGTTGGACTTTTATACCTCCTTTGGCGTGACCTTTTCGGATGGAGACTTAAAGGAGAATGTATCCCGGATTGATATAAGTTATGATCATCTACAACCTAATGTTGGCAATGGATTAATGTTAGAAAACTATGTTTATATCAATAGAGGTACGGATGCTTATTTAGGTGTAGATCAACGATATGAACTAGGCGGCGGATTTATCTTAAACCATTGGATCAATAAAATGATCGGTGAAGAAGATAAGTTTCCGAAACCATTGCGATCACAAGAGGAAATAGAACAATGGCGTGCAATGGTTGGAAATGAAGTAGGCGATAAAAATTTTGATCACTTACAATCTTCTTTCCAGGAAGCCTATAACAAAAACAAAAAATCGAAAAGCAAACTAAGAGTTGCCTTACTGACCGGTTTGTTTTTTGAACTTCAACAAACTACTGTCAGAGATACAATTGCATTGGATCCAACTTATCATTTTCGTTGGCAAATGCGACCGACCATGGATATCAAACTAAAAGATGGATGGAAGGTTAGCTTACGCCCCTATTTTAAAATGCCTATGCCATGGGAATGGCAAGATGTAGTGTCGGATAGTTTTGGAAATGAAAGCGCCAGAGCTGACTTCCTTGTAGATTTCTCCGGAAGTATTACAACACAATTAGCCAGTAAAAGAGTTGAAATCGGTTTTATCTATCACTTGGTGTATGATAATGCTGCTCCAAGAATTTTTATTGAAGATACTGACGAAGGTGCTTCAAGATTGTTGAAAAACAACGATCTTCATCAATCCTTTAGGATGAGTATGAGTGTAAACTTGGCGAGATAATTCTAGTGGTGACTATCTAAAACTCTGTCCCTCACTAAAACATTGCCCATAATAAAAAACAAGGCACAAATAATTAAAGGGATCAAAACGCCGGCATCTCCAAGACTGATTCTACCGCCGGTAGCATTATCAAATGACTTACTGATATAAACAAATCCCATTAAAGTTCCCCAAATGGTAGATGCAAGAATAAAAATTACGCCAACTACTTTCGCGATGCCCATGATTTACTATTTTGGTCAAAAGTAATAATTAAAGCTTTTTTATTGCAACAGTCTTTCCACAATTTATCAATAACTTAAGAAAGTAACATTTTAAAAAGGCCTGACATTAAGAATTAAGTTCATTATCAAAATGTTTATCTTCGCTTCCATGAATAAATATCAACAAGAACTCTCCGACAAGGTTAAAAAGGGTAAAAATGTTTTTATCGCCGATACAGCACGAGTGCTGGGTCGTGTAGAACTGGGCAATGATGTATCTGTATGGTTTGGCGCCGTTATTCGAGCCGACTTTGATTCTATTACCATTGGTGACAGAACAAATGTACAAGAAGGCGTTTATATGCATATCGATGCAGGATGCCCGATAAAGATCGGCGAGGACAATGTGATCGGACATGGCGCCATATTACACGGATGCACTTTAGGAGATTCCAATTTAATCGGAATGAGAGCCACCATTATGAACAATGCCAAAATTGGCAAAGGTTGTATCATTGGCGCGCATGCTTTAGTAACTGAAGGAATGGTTATACCTGATTTTTCGATGGTATTGGGCACGCCGGCAAAAGTTGTCAAACAATTGCCCGAAAGTGTGATTCAAGGAGTTCATATTGGTGTAGAACACTACCTTGATGAAGCTAAAAAATATTTGAAATCAGAAGGTATTGATGTCTAAACAAGCGATTATCAAAAATTCAATTTCAGCTCAATCAATAATTAAAACATGTGATAAAGTCATTGACCACTATCATCAATCAGATATTTTAGAGCCTGAGATCCCAAGCATTAATGAGCATGGAAGTTTGAACGACATAATTGCCGTAAAGTGTTTGATTGACACCACCCAATGGCATCTTGAGGATGAAGTAAGATCGCCGCAACTAACACCGGCTGAAGGTTGGGCTTTCAAAAAGAAAATTGATGTTTACAATCAAAAACGTACTGATGTTGTAGAATTGATCGATCAGGCTCTATTTGATCATTATTCAACTTTTGAAAAACGTGAAGATGCATCCATCAACTCTGAGACTCCGGGTTGGATCATAGATAGATTATCGATCCTTTGTTTAAAGATTTATCATATGAAAGAACAGGTGAATAGAAAGGATGTTAGCCAAAGTCATATTGATAAGTGTAAGGCGAAATTGGATATTCTATTAGAGCAGCAAATGGATTTGAAATCAGCCTTTGATCATTTAATGACTGACTTACTGGAAGGAAAGAAATATTTAAAATTATACCTCCAAATGAAGATGTATAATGATGAGGCTTTAAATCCAGTATTCTACAAAAGAAAAAGATGAGCCGCTTGTTAACAAAAGTAACTCAGCTAAATTCAAACTTCTGACGAATGAATATTTTAGTTATTCGATTTTCTTCACTGGGCGATGTTCTGCTAACCATTCCGGTTTTCCGAACATTAGAACTAAAAGAACCGGATAACAAATACTTTTTGCTTACCCGTCCGAAGTTTGAAGCTTTTTTTACCTCCCTATCTAATGTCAAAGTAATTCCTGCGGACATTGACGATCAGTACAAAGGCATATTGGGTTTAACACAGTTGGCTGCTCAACTGAAGTCATACAATTTCGGCGTTTTGGTTGATCTGCATGATGTATTGAGAACAAAGATCTTAAGAAAACTACTTCAATCTTCCATTCCAAATAGCATAGTGTTTAATAAAGGCAGAAAAGAGAAAAAGGCTGTTGTTTCCAAAAAGACTCCCCTCCTGCCACTATTACATACGAGCATCAGATATTTAAAGGCTTTAGATTTTCAGAATAAACAACTAGAGTTGATTGATAGTAATTGGTTAAGTGCTTCAAAAAAAATCAACCAAATCTCCTATTTAAATCAGAATCATTTATTGCCAAAATCTGCTAAATGGTATGGTATTGCACCCTTTAGTAAGCATAATAGTAAAGAATGGATTGAATCCAACTGGTTGGGAGTCATTCAACATATTTCTGAGATCAATGGACAAGTTTTTGTTTTTGCCTTCGGTCAACGAGAAAAAGAAATCGCCCTTCAATGGCTAAATAAACACAGCAACATTATTATCATTGACGAGACGATTTCAATTGAAGATCAAATGGCTATCATTGAAGCTTTAGATATTATGATCACTGTAGATTCTGCCAATATGCATTTAGCCAGTCTTTTGGGGATTAAAGTGTTATCCATTTGGTTATCTACTCATCCCTTTTTAGGTTTTAGTCCGTTGGAAAATTCAGACAATATTGTTCAACCAACCGCAAAAGAAGCTCCATGGCGACCTCTATCCGTTTACGGTAAGCTTAAAACAAGAAAAGAAAATCAACTGGCGGAGCAGACAAAGGCACTCATTACCGTCCAAATGGTGCTTGAAAAACTCAATAAAATATTAGTATAGAATTGACCTATTTTCTGGCACTCGGCAAAAATCGTTTCAAAGCACTTCCTACTACTTCCATGCTCAGCCTTCTTCCCAATACTTGTGGCATAGCAGCGCCAATCTTGTTGCCTAAACCCGGAACTACATGTGCCCGACGGCCTAAACTTTTTAAAGCCGATTTAACCACCGGTTCTGCTTTCATTACTAAAGGATTTCCTTCTAAACCTCTGGCCATTTCCGATTCTGTAGGGCCGGGACATAAGGCTATTACATCTACACCCTTTTTCCTGAACTCATAATGCATGCTCTCGGCTAATGATAACACATAGGCTTTGGTAGCCGCGTAATGGGTAAAATAAGGCATCGCCTGAAAGGCTGATGTAGAAGCTGTGAATATAATTCCACCTTTTCCTTTTTCGATTAATTGCTTGCCTATTTCATGTGCCAAAATAAACGGGGCTTCAACATTCAATCGAATCATGCCGACATTCCTGTCCAAACCACCTCTGTAAAAGGCGCCTTCACAATTTATCCCGGCATTGTTCACCAATAATCCAACATCCAAACCATCTATCACTTTTGCAACAGTAGCATAAAAACCTTCAGTTGTTAAATCTAATTCAACTGCCTTATACTCAATATTGTATTTGGATTGCAATTCCTTTCCTAATTGCTCCATGTTTTCAATTCGTCTTGCAATCAAAACCAAATTGAAACCCATTTCCGCCAATTGCTTAGCAAACTCCACTCCTATACCACTGGAAGCTCCTGTAACGATCGCCCAAGTACCGTACTGTTCCAAAAATTTCTGCTTATTCATAATAATCTTTATTCATTTTACGCTAGATCCACTAGCAATCTATTTTTTCAATACTGTATGGTGGCAAATTTAAAACATCAATTGAAGTCTTTACAATTGGTAGCTTGGCAAGAATGTTATTTATTGTAGAAAAAATATAAGCATATTATTAAGTAAATTGAGGAAGTTATTAGAAACTTGCTACTAGTTAACTTGAAGACAGTCCTTTAATTAAATATTCAAATTATGAACAGATCACTTTTCATCACTCGCAACCTTATACTTTTTTGCATTGTTTTGTCTCTATTTTCATGCAAAAACTCCAAAAATGATGATCGCAGTTTAGAAGTGATCTTGACTTCCTTTAAAGATGAAATTCAAGCGAAAGACAACCTGACTTTTACCTTTAATCATCCTGTTTTAAAAACCGATACTTTATTAAATAAATGGCTATCAGCCAATTACTTATCATTTTCACCTAAAGTAGAAGGAAAATATAAATGGATCAATAATGACGAAGTGGTATTTTCACCGGCTGATCAATTTCAGTTTGCAACAGATTATACTGTAAGCCTTACCAATGATATACTTTCCTTAAATGACCAATACAATAAATGGAAAGGTAAAAAGGCATTTATTTTCAATACACCATATCTGCAATTATCCGATATTTATGCTGTTTGGTCGCTTGAAGATAATGTGGCCAGAACCAAAATAACCGGATTATTTAATGTTCCTGTGGCATCTGATCAGATCAAAGACAATTTAAATATTTCCATTGATGGTGAAAGTTATCCTTATGAGGTTAAAGAAAATCCTAACAGTACTGAGCACATTATCTTATTAAAAAAGGATCCCGACCCTGACAAACAACAAAGAATTGAAGTTGAATTGAAACAGATCGACAAGAAAAGCCAGTCTTCCAGTAAACAACAAACCAACTTAATACCAAAAAATGAATTAAAGATCATTAAGGTCGAACCTATTGCCGAAGGTCTGAGGTCGGGCATAAAAGTGTACTCTTCTCAACAGATAGACGCTGCAGCATTAAAAGATAAACTAAGCATTGAACCAAAGATCAAATATGAGATTGAACCTACTTATTACGGTTTTTTTATTCAGTCGGATGAGATCCAAATTGGCAATTCTTATACTGTAAAATTAATGGAAGGGCTTTCGGGCATTCTTGACGGCAAACTAAAAAGAAATTTTACGCAGCAAGTCTCTTTTGGAAATGTTATGCCTGAGATAGCCTTTAATGATTTTAAATCCATCTACTTAGGCAGTCAAGGCAACAAAAATGTCAGTATAAAAATTGTCAATACACCTAAAATTACGGTTTCCATTTACAAGATCTTTGAAAACAATTTGCTTCATTTTTTGCAAAGAGGTAAAGATTGGGGTTCTTATTATGACTATGAAAGTGACACCAGAGATTATCATTACTACGATTATCAATACTATGAAACAAGCGATGTTGGTCAATTGGTCTATGAACAAGAGATGACCACAGATCAATTGCCTTCTCAAGGCATCAGCAAGTTATTGCATATTGATTTTGAAGATAAATTAAAAGACAAAGAGGGCATTTATGTGATAAAAGTTCAAGACAATGAGAAATATTACATCTCAGATTCTAAATTAATATCGCTTTCTGATATTGGCTTGATCTCCAAAGAAGATAAGAACAGCATTTATGTCTTTACCAACTCCATTAAAACAGCACAACCTAAATCAGGCACAGAGATCACATTGATATCTCAACACAACCAAGTCATCACCAGTCAGAAAACCGGCGGCGATGGAATTGCCAAATTCAGTAAAACTTCCTTTCCGGAAGGGTTTTATCCTAGTTTGATCGTTGCCAAAAGCAGTGATGACTTTAATTATATGGATATCAGCAATGCAGAATACATGACGTCGAGATTTGATGTTGGCGGCAAACGAAAAGGAGAAAGTCCGTACGATTTATTCATGTATGCAGAAAGAAGTTTATACCGGCCGGGTGAAACCATACATTTAGCCGGCATTCTAAGGGATTTCAATTGGAATGTTAGCGGTAAAATGCCCGTCACTATCGTCCTTAAATCACCAGATGGCAAAGAATATGCAACCTCAAGACAACAAGTGGATGAACAAGGTATGTTCACTTGTGATTTCGATCTATTGGCCAGCAGCATGACGGGCAATTACTATGCGCAAGTCCATACAGGAAAAGATATTCATCTTGGCGGCAAATCCATTCAAGTGGAAGAATTCATGCCGGATAGAATTAAGGTAGAACTTGATATTGATAAAGATAAATATGTTCCCGGTGATGCTGTGAATGCCACACTAACGGCAATGAATTATTTCGGACCTCCCGCAGCCAATAAGAATTATGAAATCGAATACACATTGGATCAAGGGTATTTTAATCCTAAAGGATTTGAAAGTTATCATTTTGGTTTGAAGAATGATTTCAGATCCAATGATGAATACAAAGAAGGTAAAACCAATACAGAAGGCAAAGCAGAAACTACATTCGAACTATCTTCAAAATTGATCAATAATGGTATGTTGTCCGGCAGAATTTATGCGACTGTTTTTGATGAAACCGGACGACCTGTACATCGAGCGAAGCGATTTACCGTTCAAACCCAAGATGTTTTTATTGGGGTTGGCAATTATGATTATTGGACAGGATTAAATCAACCTGTTGCATTTCCTTTGATGGCGGTGAACACTGATGAAAAGGCCGTTACTCAAGAAGTGGAAGTAGAAGTCATTCAATATTCATGGCACTCGGTATTGAGATATAGTGGCGGCCGATATGCTTACGAATCTCAAAGAGAGCAAATTGTGGTCAAACAAGAAACCATCACCATACCTTCCAAAGGAAGCACTTACTATTTTACACCAACCACTTCAGGTTCCTACGAGATTTCGGTTCGGTTACCGGATGCGGAGTCTGCCAATACCAATTCATTTTATGCTTACGGTTTTGATAATACCAATAACACTTCCTTCCAAGTAGATAATGAGGGCAATATTGACATATCTTTTGACAAAGAAAGTTACCAACCGGGAGACAAAGGCAATGCTATTTTAAAGCTACCGTTTGATGGTAAAGTTTTGATCACGACAGAACGCGATGAGATCATGAGTTATGTTTACATGGATTCTAAAGATAAAGTGATCAAATATCCTATCAATGTTTCGGATAAACATGTTCCCAATGCTTATATCACGGCTACATTGATCAAACCGCACATCAACAACAATTTACCGTTGACGGTTGCTCACGGATTTGCTTCATTTCCGGTTGAACCTAAGAAAGGTAAATTAAACCTATCGGTGGATGCCACTGAAAAATCAAGATCAAAAACAAAACAGAAAATTACTATCAATAGTGTTCCAAATGCACATATAACCGTTGCAGTAGTGGATGAAGGCATCTTAGCATTAGGCAATCAACAAACGCCCGATCCCTATGCTTATTTCTATGCTAAACGCGCGTTGGAAGTGAATTCATCTGACCTCTACCCTTACCTTTTCCCTGAAATTACCGCCACAGGTGGGGATGCAGACATGTTAGCTGCAGAAATGGCTAATCGCCAAAATCCATTGAAGAATAAGCGAGTAAAACTAGTTTCCTTTTGGAGTGACAAGTTGGTTGCAGATAAAAATGGCAAAGTTAGTTTTGAGGTTGATATTCCGCAATTTTCAGGAAGTTTGAGAGTAATGGCAGTAGGTTGCAAAGATCAAATGTTCGGATCAATAGATAAAAATATAGTGGTGGCCGACCCAATTGTTGTCTCATCGGGCATTCCGCGTTTCTTATCAATGGGCGACGAATGGACGATGAAGGTTAACGTGAGTAATACCACCGGAAAAGCTGCCAATAGTAAAGTGAGTGTAAATACAGAAGGTCCATTAACCGTTGTTGAGAATGCATCTCAGAATATAAATGTGCCGCCCAATAGTGAGCAAGAAGTCAGTTTCACAGTAAAAGCTGGCAATAAAATTGATGTTGCCAAAATTATTGCTCGTGTGGAAGCTTTAGGGGAATCCTTCGTAGAAGAAACAGATATTACTATCCGTCCGGCAGCCTCTTTAGAAAAGCAATATACTTCCGGTATTATTGAGGCCGGTGAAACCAAAAGCATTGCTTTTCCTCAGAATTTCATGGCTTCTTCAGCTGAACACAAAATCTTTATCAGCAGCTCGCCATTAGCGCAGTTCACTGAAAAATTCGATCAATTAGTGGCCTATCCTTTTGGTTGCTTGGAACAAACCGTGTCGAAAGCCTTCCCACAATTGTATTTTGAAGATCTGATTGCAGCTGTTTATAACGGACAAGATAAAGTTGTTGACAAAAATGAGATCAAACGAAACGTCCAACATGCCATAGATAAGATCAAAACTATGCAATTATCTAATGGCGGTTTAAGTTATTGGCCCAACAACGGAGAAGTCAACTGGTGGAGTTCTGCTTATGCTGCGCATTTTCTCATTGAAGCAAAGGCCAAAGGTTATCAGGTGGACAGTAAAATGTTCAACCGATTAATGGATTATTTGAGATCAAAATTGAAGCAAAAAGAAAAAATAGTGTATTACTACAATGGCAATGAGAAGAAAACCATTGTGTCAAAAGAAACTGCATACAGTCTTTATGTTTTAGCTGCCGCCGGAGAGCCGGATCATTCAAGTATGAAACATTACTTAAGCAATGTTGATGAACTGAGTTTAGATGCCAAATATCTATTGGCTTGTGCTTTTATCATGAGTGGAGATATTACTTCGTCCATAAAACTTTTACCCGGAGCCTTTCAAGGAGAACAATCCGTACCTGTTTTTGGCGGAAGCTTTTATTCTTACATACGAGATCTGGCGGTATCAACCAATGCATTGATTGAAGCACAACCTGATCATCCACAAATTCCGGACATGGTAAAACTGCTATCCACGGAAATGGGCAACAAGAAATATCTCAATACCCAGGAAGCTGCTTTTGGATTTTTAGCCTTAGGTAAATATGCTCGATTACGTCCAATTGGCAAAGCTAATGCCGACCTGTTAAAAGATGGTAAGGAAGTAGCGAAGTTTACGGGAAATGATATATGGTATGAGGTTAATGAAACTACTGAACCTATTGATATTAAGGTCAGTGGTGAAGGAAGTATTTACTATTTCGTAGAAAGCAAAGGCATTCCTGTTGATGGCAAAGTGTTAAATAGAGATAATCATTTGAAAGTAAGACGAACCTATTATGATCGAAACAAGCGTTTGATCACCAACAATGAGTTTGATCAAAATGATCTAATTGTGGTGAAGATCACGCTTCAATCCTTAACCGGAAAATATATAGAAAATGTAGCTGTCACTGATATTTTACCGGCAGGATTTGAGATTGAGAATGCAAGGATCACAGAAATGCCTGACCTCAATTGGGTGAATACGGAAATGTCGTATGATCATCGAGACATTAGAGATGACAGAATCCATTTCTTTACCACTGCTACCGGAACTGAAAAGACATTTTATTACCTTGCCAGAGCCGTCACGCCCGGAAAATATCAATTGGGACCTGTTTCGGCAGATGCGATGTATAATGGTGAATTTCATTCTTACTATGGAAGTGGTACGGTTACGGTGAAATAATTGTTGAATAGCCGAATTGTGATTTGGCTGTAAAATTGAATTTTGTTTTTTCACCTAAGCGTATTACTTAGGTGAAATAGCTTTTAATTCTACTATATTATCGCAAGCAAATGTGTTTTAGATTCTTTATTTTTAAAAGACTAAATACAAATACATGAGAACCCTAAGCTTGTTTGCAATAATCTTGCTGATAAATACTATTTCTATTTATTCTGTAAAGGCACAAACCAATATCTATGATATTCAATATGTAGAACCATCTTCGAACTCGGATATCTCTCCATATATTAACCAAACGGTAACCGTGCGCGGAGTAGTTACTGCCACAAAAGAACCGGGCAATTTAGGCACTTTTTTTATTCAGCAACCGAATTTGTTGGCGTGGGCCGGTATTCAATTGGATTATTCTATAGCTTTATCTGCTGTTGAAATGAACGATATTATTGAAGTGACGGGTAAAGTAATTGAAGATGATGGCGTTACCAAAATTTCCAGCATTACCAAAGTAGATATAAAGGGTAAGGGAAGTATTCAGCCGGTTAGTTTTAATCCGGATGCCTTCACTAACTCGAGTTTAGCCAAAACAGAACAGTATGAGGGCATGTTGGTTAGTTTAAATAATACAACACAACCCATTTACGTGGTGAACAGCAACCCTAATGCTCCTTTAAACAATGGAGAATGGCGGGTAGGTTCCAGTTTAAATGATGTTCAATCCGGTTGCAGAATACTTACCGGCGTTCAATCGTCCTCTATTTCCTCTTCATTGAATGTATCCTATGTAAATCATGTTCAATGGGTAACCAATGCCGGCGTTTTAAATGTAGCACCAATTATCATTAACAATGGTAATCAGTTTTACAATATTACCGGTGTCATGACTTACAATTCAGACAATATAGTTCTATTGCCAAGGACCAATGATGACTTTACAAAATCGGCTATTGTTACTGCATTGGAAGATAACTTATCTTTTAAAAAGTTGAATGTTTACCCGAATCCGATGGTAACCGATGCTATTATTGAATTTGAGACCAATCAAGTAACCACAGTTTCTGCTGAAATGTATGATCTACAAGGCAAATTCATACAATTACTTGGTCATTGGACAGACCTGCCTGTTGGAAGTCATAAAGAAAGAATTGAACCCGGAGATAACGTTTCATCAGGAAACTATTTGTTAAAAATAAACTGTGGCAGCGAAAGTCGTACTTTGATGGTTAAGGTGAATTAGATTATAGGCTACAAAATTTCAAGGGATTTCACTTCAATAAAATTCTCACAAAATCCTTGTTTTTCCCTCCAGTCGATCTTTACATAAATTGGAAAGTTAGATTCATTCGTTATGCCGGATGATTCGGGTAATTCTTGTGCTAATTTGAATTCAGCCTCGTATGGTTCAGGATTATCGGAAAAGGTGATCATGAAATCGCCACAACAGATACACAGCCGATAATCAACTCCTGTTATGACGGCTTGGTCTAATTCACAATCCTCTTTACATGAAATGAATGTCAACAATACAAATGCTATGCATATAAGTGATTTATACATCTCTTATTTCATACTATTAAAGTAAGAAACATTTTTAAAATTCAATAATCTATGGATTCCTTTATGTGCTGTAGAAACTTAGCTGATTTCTATCGGAACAAATTCTGTTGAGCCATACGAACCATTGTAAGATAAGGACTTAAGTTTTGATCCGGTTCCTTACCTGCGCCGATTCTTTCCAATTGCAGTTCATGCCAAAGCAGATCGATGAAGCCCAACTTATCGATCATTTTAATACCTGTTTTAGCTACCGGCACATCTAATTTATTAATGCTGCCATTCAAAATATCTCGTGCCAATTCAGGATATAAAGTAAAAGGTCTTGCCAATCCCACAATATCCAAATGCCCGTCTTTTATGGCATCATTCATTAGTTTAACAGTTCGAAATCCTCCGGTAAGCATTAAAGGAATG
>JAGQYH010000509.1 GCA_020436175.1 Bacteroidota bacterium | reverse complement strand
ATCTGGTTGTCTTTGTTTAGGGTCGTCTTTTGGCAAATCTCTAAAAACAATTTCAACATCTGTACCTATCAATTTTTGTATTTCTTTAGCAAAATCTAATAGTGAAATCTCATCAGGATTTCCAATATTTACTGGCAAATGATAATCAGACAATAATAATCTATAAATGCCTTCTACCAAATCATCTACATAACAAAAAGAGCGAGTTTGTGAGCCATCACCAAATACAGTAAGTGCTTCTCCACGTAAAGCTTGAGACATAAATTGAGGCAAAGCTCGTCCGTCATCTAATCGCATTCTTGGACCATAAGTATTGAATATTCTAATAATTCTTGTTTCTACTTGATGAAAAGTATGATAAGCCATCGTAATCGCTTCCATATATCTTTTTGCCTCATCATATACACCTCGAGGACCAATAGGATTTACATTTCCCCAATATTCTTCAGGCTGTGGATGTATTTCTGGGTCTCCATAAACTTCTGAAGTTGATGCAACTAATATTCTTGCATTTTTTTCTTTTGCTAAACCTAATAAGTTATAAGTACCAATAGCTCCAACTTTTAAAGTTTGGAT
>JAGQYH010000508.1 GCA_020436175.1 Bacteroidota bacterium | reverse complement strand
CCCCGATATGACGAGTTGGAAAGAGTTTTTGGGCAAACTTAAAAATCCGACCAATGAGATAAACATCGCTTTAGTCGGCAAATATAATGAATTACAAGATGCATATAAGTCTATATATGAATCATTTATACATGCCGGAGCGGCTAATGAATGTAAAGTTAATGTTCATCCCATACATTCTGAACTCATGGAATCTGTTGATCCGATTCAGTTGATTGCCAATATGGATGGAGTCTTGATTGCACCGGGATTTGGAAATCGTGGCATCAATGGAAAACTTGCTGCGATACAATTTGTAAGAGAAAATAATATTCCATTTTTTGGAATTTGCCTTGGAATGCAAATGGCGGTTGTAGAGTATGCTCGTCATGTCATGGGTCTGAAAAATGCCCATACCGTAGAGGTGAATCCTGAAACCATTGACCCCGTCATTACTCTCATGGAAAACCAGAAAGAAGTGAAGCAAAAAGGCGGTACCATGAGACTCGGAGCTTATCCATGTCGTGTCAAAAAACCATCATTGGCTTATAAAATATATGGCAGACAAGTGATAAGTGAACGGCACAGACACCGCTAT
>JAGQYH010000507.1 GCA_020436175.1 Bacteroidota bacterium | reverse complement strand
TGTCGATTTTTGCCGGTGTAAACGGATTTGTGGACAATGTTCCTGTCAACAAAATTCGGGAATTTGAGCAGGGCCTTTTGGCGTTCATCAAAGAAAAGCATCCGCAAATCCGGGATGAGGTGAAAACCAGGAAAAAAATCGATGATGAATTCGGGGGCCAACTCAAACAAATTATTACCGAGTACAAAAAAGCGAAGGGCTACAACGAAGCTTCGTAGTTAACGACCATGCCAAGTTTGCAAAGCCTTCGACGGAAAATCGCATCCGTCAAAAACACGCAAAAGATCACTAAAGCCATGAAAATGGTGGCAGCTGCCAAGCTGAAGCGTGCGCAGGACCGTATTTTGTCTGCCCGCCCCTATGCCCACCAATTGCGTAATGTGATGGGTAATCTGAGTAATCGGGTAAATCGATCTTCACATCCTTTGTTAAAACGCCGGGAAGGCAATAAAGTGGAATTGGTGGTCGTGACAAGCGACCGCGGGTTGTGTGGGGCTTTCAACGCCAATATTCTCCGGCGAGCCGTTGAGTTTCTGGAACACCAATCGAAGCAGGGACAACAGGTTTCAGTGAGTTTGGTG
>JAGQYH010000506.1 GCA_020436175.1 Bacteroidota bacterium | reverse complement strand
AACAAACAAAATAAAAACCTACTTTTCCTAATGCGTAATTTGGGCTAGTCTACCTACGATTTCTTGGCTATAATGCCAAGTCTTTAAGAATAATGCTCAAATGCACAACAGGTTATATGCTAATTGGTATAATTACTATTGACAATAATATAACCTAAAATTTACAATGCATGCATTGCTTTTTTGTTATATTTGATACAAATGTTTTTATTATGAATAAAGTTGTTTTTATAGAAGGTACTAGAACTCCATTTTTGCGTTCTGGTACAGATTATATGGATTTAATGTCTTATCAATTAGGTCAGTTTGCCATTAAAGGTTTATTAGACAGAACTGGTATTGATGTAGATATGATTGATAGAGTAATATATGGTAATGTTATCTCTAATGTTAAAACAGAAAATGTAGCTAGAGAAGCTGCTGTTACTGCTGGAGTTCCTGTTAAAGCTCCTTGTAATACAGTTAAACAAGCATGTATTTCTGCTAATCAAGCTATTGCTAATGCAGTCGATTCTATTCAACTAGGTCACTCTGAAGTAATTATTGCTGGTGGAACAGATTGTACTTCAGATACGCCAATTGGC
>JAGQYH010000505.1 GCA_020436175.1 Bacteroidota bacterium | reverse complement strand
ATGGAAATCTTAGAATTAAAGATGAATGCTATTTTAAGAAGAACAGACAAAACCGATGTGAAAGTAGCTCAAGATACCTACAAAGTGAGCAGTTCTATTTTGGATTACAAAAACCATAAATTAAATATTAATGGCAAGGAAACAAAACTGACAACAAAAGAAACGGAGTTATTACGTTTGTTTTTTGAAAGAAAAAATGAACTTTTAGAAAGAGAATTTGCACTTAAACACGTTTGGCAAGATGATAGTTATTTCACAGCTAGAAGTATGGATGTTTTTATCTCTAAAATTAGAAAATATTTAAAAGAAGATGAATCATTACAAATTTTAAACATTCACGGTCAAGGCTATAAATTAATTGATAATAGCAAAACGCCAAGCTAAATATTAGCATATTTAAGGATAGAAGCCTAAATTGTTATATTGCAATTTAGGCTTTTTTTTATGCTTAGAAGTCGTTTTATAGTAAACTTTGCTCAACAAAAGATAATTTAGTTTGTTACAAATAGAAAATCCCACAGATTTTTAGTATTTTAGTACTTTAATTTAATTAAAATAGATATTATGGTAGCAGAATTATCAAAA
>JAGQYH010000504.1 GCA_020436175.1 Bacteroidota bacterium | reverse complement strand
AGGGAAACGAAATAACAATTGAATCGGAAAACTGAGTGACAATTTTTTCTTTAGTGATTTTTTCACTGTCAGGTCTATCAATATCTAAGACTTTTCGTGCAAGTAAAAGAGCTTCATTTAGTTCTTTTATTTTATTTTCATTATCAATAAGTTGATTGTCTTTTTTGAGAGTGGTTTTATTAAGATGTGATTTAAAACCTAAAATATCAATAAATGCGACTATTCTATCCTCGTATTTCATGTTTTAATCTTTTCACCTGTGTTAATATTTAAGTCATTCCACTCACTCATCAATCTTCACTTTTTGAAGGTTAGCAAGTATTCGTTCATTCAGTTCTGCTTCTTCCTTTAACTGCTCTTCAAACTCTGCCTTTAGCTTTGTAAAGCGCTCTGTGAAGTTGAAGTCATCCTCTTCCTCTGTTAGCCCCACATAACGACCGGGAGTTAGCACGTAATCCAGCTCACGCACGCGTTCAATGGAGGCGGAATTGCAGAAGCCTTTTACATCTTTGTAATCGCCTTCGGGATTGCGCCAGTTGTGGTAAGTTTCAGCTATCTGTTGAATGTCTTCCTGAGAAAGTACTTTG
>JAGQYH010000503.1 GCA_020436175.1 Bacteroidota bacterium | reverse complement strand
AATATTTCATCAATACTGCCTACACCATTAATTGCTGTAAACTTATTGCTTTGTTTATAGTGTTCTGCTACTTGAGCTGTTTCATTTAAGTAAACAGCAAATCTGTTTTTAATAATTTCTTCGTTTAAGTCATCTGCTCTGCCAGAAGTTTTTCCTCTTTCCAAAATTCTTGTTACGATTTCTGCTTCTGGAACATCTAATGCCAACACTTTTGTAATGGTTGTTTCCTTTAATTCTAGTAGTTTATCTAATGCTTCGGCTTGTGCTTGTGTTCTCGGAAATCCATCAAAAATAAAACCATCTACTTTGCCTATGTGTTCATCTAATTTATTAGACAACATACCAATAGTTACTTCATCAGGAACTAACTCGCCTTTGTCCATATACTTTTTAGCTTCTACACCAAGTGGTGTTTCGTTTTTAATTTCGTGTCTAAATAAATCGCCAGTAGAAATATGACAAAGATTAAAGTGTTCTGCTAGTTTTACTGCTTGCGTTCCTTTTCCACTTCCTGGTGGTCCAAATAAAATAAGATTAATCATGAATAATTATTTCGATTCTTTTGCAAAATTACTAAATTTTATAGGTT
>JAGQYH010000502.1 GCA_020436175.1 Bacteroidota bacterium | reverse complement strand
ATCTTAATAGTAGTACGGGCGAAGAGATTATTTCTGATAATAAGAGCGAATCAATTATTTCCGAAAATACGGGCAAAGAGATTATTTCTGATAATAAGAGCGAATCAATTATTTCCGAGAATAAGAGCGAATCAATTATTTCCGATAATACGGGCGAAGAGATTATTTCCGATAATACGGGCGAAGAGATTATTTCTGATAATAAGAGCGAATCAATTTTTTTCGATAGTACGGGCGAATTGCAATTCGCCCCAACCGCCCCAACGGAATTCCCCCCAACCGCCCCAAAATTCAAATCCCCATCTCAAACTATCGGCTCCATAATAAGAGGATTTAAAATCGCTACAATAAAAAGAATAAAAGATTTAATTTTAAAGGAAAAGGATAATATGAGCGAAGCTCTAATTTCTAATAATTCGGAAGAAAAGAATCTTAATAGTAGTACGGGCGAATTGCAATTTGCCCCAATGGAATTCGCCCAAACGGAATTCGCCCCAACCGCCCCAACGGAATTCGCCTCAACCGCACCAATAATCACCAATAATTCAGAAGATTCTATAATTTCTAATAATAAGAGCAAGAAGATAAT
>JAGQYH010000501.1 GCA_020436175.1 Bacteroidota bacterium | reverse complement strand
GAAATATTTCTAAAATTAAATTTGTGATTACAACAGGTTTTACTGGAAACTATACAGTTTCTAAATCACAATTATTTGGAAATGCTAAGCATACGATGTATAATATGGCAGGGTATTTGCAATTAGACAAAAAATTCTGGAATAGATTAAACGTTACTTATGGTTTCAGATTTGAGACATTTAAAATTGACCAAGCTAAAGCTGAAACAAAACCAGTATCAAGAATTGGTATCAACGTAGAAGCTGCAAAATATACATTTATTAGAGCTTCTTGGGGACAAGGATATAGATTCCCAACCATTGCAGAGAAATTTATTGAAACAAGTTTAAGTACAGATTTAGGCATCTATCCTAATCCAAACTTGACTTCTGAAACTGGTATGTCGGCAGAATTGGGTATTAAACAAGGTGTTAAATTAGGCAGAAATTTGAACGCTTATGTTGATGTTGCTGCATTTTATCAAGAATATAAAAATATGATGGAGTTTAATATCCAATATTTCCAAGGTAAAGGTGTTGGTTTTTCATCAGTAAATATTGGAAATACTAGAATTTTTGGAACTGAAGTAACTTTAATGGGTGAAGGTAA
>JAGQYH010000500.1 GCA_020436175.1 Bacteroidota bacterium | reverse complement strand
TTTATGTTGCACACGCAGCAAAACACCATTTTGATGAAATGCATTATTTGGATATTGTAGATTGTAATGCAGGCGATCACGGTCAAGCATTTGCTACCAATTTTAATCCAGAAATTAATATTAGAGAAATTACTCAAGATGGAAAATATTGGGAAAATGGCGAATGGAAAGTAATTCCTGCGATGTCTATCCACAAACCCATTGAATATCCAAATATTGGTCCAAAAGAATCTTATTTATTATACCACGAAGAATTAGAATCATTAGTTAAAAATTTTCCTACAATTAAAAGAGCTAGATTTTGGATGACTTTCGGGCAAGAATATTTAACACACTTGCGTGTTATGCAAAATATCGGAATAACTTCTATCAAACCAATTAAATTCCAAGGACGTGAAATTATTCCTATTGAATTTTTGAAAGCATTACTGCCGGAACCAGGAAGTTTAGGCGAAAATTATACTGGAGAAACTTCTATCGGTTGTCAAATTAAAGGCATCAAAGATGGAAAGGATAAAACCTATTTTATTTGGAACAACTGTAAACATCAAGATGCTTATAATGATTGTAAGGCACAAGGCGTAAGTTATA
>JAGQYH010000004.1 GCA_020436175.1 Bacteroidota bacterium | reverse complement strand
AACTCCGGCAGAATTACATGCGGATGGATATTTGGAAAACAGTATCAATATCAATTATAATGATGCTGATTTTGCTGCACAGATTTCTCATTTAGATAAAGACATACCCTTATTTGTGTACTGTAGATCCGGTGGCAGAAGTGGTAAAAGTTGCGCCATTTTAAGCGATCTTGGGTTTAAGGAAGTCTATGATTTAGACGGCGGTATTATTCAATGGAAAGCAGAAGGAAAGCCGGTTGTAAATGAGTAGGAAGCCATCCATCAAATATGCCTTATTAGGTTTGCTTTTGGTTGGTATCAGTTGTGCTGAATCGAATCGAAAGTCAACTGATGACAATTTAGAAACGGCCATTATTTGGGTGAATAGTTTTAAAACAGATTGTCATCATCAAGGGCAACAATTAAGCTGTTTACAGATCCAGGAAGGCGAAGTGATTAATGAAGATAAATGGGAAACCTATTTTTCCGTGATCAATGATTTTGACTACGTTCCCGGTAGTTTATACAAATTGAAAGTGAGTGTACAGCCACTCGATCCGAACAGAACAGTTGGACAATCCGATGCCGTTCGTTATACGTTGATAGAAGAGTTGGAACGAAGAACGGATGAGAGATTGAGATTGAACGATCTATGGGTATTGCAATCTTTATATGGGGCAGCCATTCCAGCCGATTTAACCAAAGTGCCTTTGATCGAATTTCATTTGTCGAACATGACGGTGTTAGGCAATGCCAGCTGCAATAATTTTTCAGGAACCATCGATCTGTTAAGTGAAGGATCTATTCAGTTGTCCAATATTGCCAGTACTAAAATGGCTTGTAAAGATCTTAATGTTGAAAGCGACTTTTTCGATGCATTAGCGTTAAGTACTTTTTATAAGTTGGATGCACTGCAATTAGAGCTATTGGATTCAACTTCTCAAGTGTTACTTTCCTTCAAGAAGGTGGACTAGTTTGAACTTCTCTTTTGCCAATTTGGTTTTACGTCATAAGCTTGAGTGATCAATATCACAAATAGCAATAGACAGATGTTTTATTTTTACCAAATATTATAATGGCTATGAAAGGAAGTTTCGACAATATTATAAATGGGAAAACACCGGTTTTGGTAGATTTTCATGCAGTGTGGTGCGGTCCGTGCCGGGCGATGCCACCAATTCTTAAATCAACAAAAGAAGCGTTGGGCGATAAGGTAAAAATCATAAAAATTGATATCGATAAGAATCAAATGATCGCCTCCAGATTTAAAGTTCAATCGGTACCCACACTTATTCTTTTCAAAAACGGATCGATTGCATGGCGCCAATCCGGAGTAGTGCCGGCGAATGCAATTGTAAACCAAATTAAGGATTTAGTCTAAGTTGTCTCATGAATACACTAATGCACTATTGGGAAACATTTAAGAACTCTTTTGGAGGATATTGGCACTACTTGGTGAGTGAGATCACCTTTGCCAATGGTCGGATAGAAAACTATTTCTATTACTTGATCATAGCCTCTTTGGTAGTTGTTTTTTTGGAGTACTTAATACCTTGGAGGAAGCAACAACCCATTTTCAGGAAGCAGTTTTGGTTGGATTTTTTCTACATGTTTTTCAACTTTTTCATCTTTAACCTTATCATTTTTATTGCCCTCTCCAATACCATGGGGTTGGCAGTGAGCGATTTTTTAGGTTTGTTTGGGATCACCATTGCAGATGTTCAATTGATACATTTGGAAAACTTACCTAAATGGGTGCAGTTATTATTGTTCTTTTTGGTGTATGATTTTATACAATGGTTAACGCATCAATTGTTGCATAGAGTCGATTTTCTATGGCAGTTTCATAAGGTGCATCATTCCGTTGAACAAATGAGTTTTGCTGCTCATCTTCGATTTCATTGGATGGAAACAGTCGTCTATAAGAGCCTACTTTTTGTTCCGCTGGCTTTGATCGGAGGATATAAAGTGGCCGATGTTTTTATAGTGTATTACACTGCAATCATCATCGGGCATTTGAATCACGCCAATATCAATTTGGATTATGGTCCGTTAAAATACATTTTCAACAACCCCAAAATGCATATCTGGCATCATGCTAAGGATTTGCCTTATGACAGAAGATATGGCGTCAATTTTGGACTTACTTTCAGTTTTTGGGATTATATTTTCGGGACGGCTTACATTCCTGAATCCGGGAAAGATATTCCGTTAGGGTTTGAAGGAGTTGAAAAATTTCCAAGCAGATTTTTTACACAAATGGCTTATCCGTTCAGGAAGAGAAGCAAATTGTAAGCTTGAATTTTACCCATTTCAATACTGACAAAAACAGAAGATTAAATTTTAGAGTTTATTGCCATTTTTTTATCACATGTCTTACCTTTGGCAAAAATTACAATAAGTGGAAAGTTTAGAAGCGAAAAAACTAATTAATAAGATCCAGAAAGGATTGTTGAAGAATGGTATCGATGCTGAAGCAGTTGCGGCAGATCTAAGAACTTTAAGACCTTATGCTTTGGAAGAGAAGGATCCATTGGTCACTAAAGTGATCAGAATGGCATACGAACACATTGAAGCAACGGGCACTTTCGATATTGATATGCCGGAAGAAGAATTAGACGAAGATGATGAGGCAGTTGAGAAAGAAGAAGCGGATGATTCAGTAGATACAAGAGTAGAAAGTTTGGATTTTTTCTTATCGCTTTTAGCTAATTCTGAGAATAAGATCAACAGGCCGGATATCAGCGCTTATAAATTTGCATTTATGGCTTATGCCGAAGAGTAACATCCAATATTGGATGATGTTTTTACTTATTCTGTTTCCTCCTTTTCCTTTTTAAGAATGGTCAATGTTTTTTGTACCACTACGGCATTGGGTATGGTATATGTTTTATGATCTGTAGTTCTGATAAACAGGAAAAACAAACTAATGTCTTGAATTTGTCCTTCCATCGGAAAGTCTTTATCCTGAATTTGAATGTAATCTCCAATTTTCAATGGATGTCCGAAAAATAAGATCAGTCCGGCAGTGATGTTCGATAGCAATGACCATTGAGCCATAAAGGCGACACCAATAACGGCCAATATCGAAGTTAAGAAGGTCAAAACCTGACTTCCTTTCAATCCCCAAACGGCAACAATCGATACAGACGACAATATAAAAATGATGAAATTGGTCGCCTTTAATGCGATCCTCTTTCGCTGCAACCCAAAATCAAAATTCAATAAAGTTTTATTGACTACACGGTTGATGATGGCTTTAGTGATGGTAAAGAACACTATGATCGATGCGGTTTGCAACAACCTTATTTCTATTGGTTCCAATGATTCAAACATAACTATTACTTTGCTTTTTCCAGTATTCCGGTCAGTTCAACATGATTTAATCGGCGCCAACGACCCAACGGTAATTCTCCCAATTTAATATGCATGATCCGAACCCGTTGAAGGGACTTTACCTTGTAACCCAATTCGGTACACATTCTTCTGATCTGTCGGTTCCAACCTTGCGTGAGGACAATGGAAAATACTTTCTTTCCTAATTTCTCCACTTTACATTTGTTGGTTACTTTTCCCATTATGGTAACGCCATCGCCCATTTGTTTGATAAACTCACGGGTAATGTTCTTATCTACTTCAACGATGTATTCTTTTTCGTGTTTGTTTTCTGCTCTAAGTATGGTATTGACAATATCGCCGTCATTGGTTAAAAGAATCAGACCTTCAGAGTCTTTGTCCAAACGGCCAATAGGGAAGATGCGCTGTTCGTGCTTGATGAAATCAATGATGTTGCCGTTTACATTTCTGTTGGTAGTGCATTCAATACCAATGGGTTTGTTGAAGGCAATATAGATCGGCTTTGCTTTTTTCTTACTGATCAAATCACCATCAACAGAAACTTCATCAGAAGGTAAAACACGATTGCCTTTTTTCGCAATTTTACCGTTTAATGTCACCCGACCTTCCTCGATCAATGCATCGGCTTGTCGCCTCGAACACAACCCGGAATCGCTGATATATTTATTCAAACTTTTGGAAGAATCATTCTGGCTCATAATGAGAGCAAAGATAATTTTTTAATGCTATAATTGATGAATGAGTGAATGCGATATTGAGGTGAATATTGTAAATAAATCTATCTACAAGAATAACTGCATTGTTTCTTCAATTTTAAAATTTACTTTCAATTTTTTCTAATTAACTCATTATCACATTAAGGCATTCACACATTAATACGTCACCAATGAAGTGTCAATTTCTTTGGCAAATGCCGTAATGCCGCCTTTTAGATTCAACAGATTATCAAAGCCCTTTTCTTGTAATGCCTTGATGGCGGTAGCACTTCGTCCACCCATTTTACAATGCACCACTACCGGTCTGTCCCGATCTATTTTAGCGGCATTTTGAACAACAGATTTGAGTGGAATTAATTCTGCACCGATATTCACAATATCATATTCATGTGGTTCTCTAACATCAATCAATTGAAAATCTTTCCCTTGTACCATCCAATCTTTTAACTCTTGAACAGTTATTTCAGCCACTTTATTCGCTTCATTTTCTTGAGGAATACCACAAAATTGTTCGTAATCAATCAAGGTTTTTTGAGTGGGATGTTCACCGGTTAGCGGATTGGTCTTATCCTTTCCAATTTTAAAGGTTCTACTGCTGAAAGTTAAAGCATCAAAGGTGTACAACTTTCCTGAAAGTGGTTCTCCAATGCCGGTGATTACTTTAATCACTTCGTTGGCTTGTAAACTGCCAATTATACCGGGCAACACACCCAATACACCACCTTCAGCACAACTGGGTACTAAACCCGGAGGCGGCGGTTCTGCATATAAATCTCTGTAATTCGGACCGGTTTGTCCGTTTTTGTCGGTATAGTTGAAAACCGAGACCTGACCGTCAAATCTAAAGATTGAGGCATAAATGTTCGGGATACCGGTAAATACACAGGCATCGTTAACCAAATATCGTGTAGGAAAATTATCCGTTCCATCTGCTACTAGATCATAATCTTTGAACAATTCCAACGCGTTTTCGGAAGTTAATTGAACATTGTAAGCATTTACTTTAATATGTGGGTTGATGCCTTCAATTCGTTCTTTGGCTGCTTCAACTTTCGGTCGCCCTACATCATTTACCGAAAACAATACCTGACGTTGTAAATTGCTTTCATCGACTACGTCAAAATCAACTATGCCCAAAGTACCGACACCGGCTGCTGCTAAATACAGCAATAAAGGACTGCCTAAGCCACCGGTACCGATTACCATTACTTTGGCATTTTTTAATTTCAATTGTCCTTCCATCCCAAATTCAGGAATGATGATATGACGATTATATCTAGCTAGCTCTTCCGAACTAAAATTGTTTGTACTCATAATTTAAACTTGAAATTCTTACTATTTTTTTAGTGCCATTTTTTGATTTGCTCATACAACGCTTGCACACCACCTGCAATGGCCGGCACAATACTAACCACATCATTTTCATTTAACTCCGTATCAATGCCGTCTAATGCTTTGATGTCGTCGTCACCCACAAATACTTTGATGAAGCTTCTCACTTTGCCGTTATTATCAATCAAATGAGTTTTTAACTCAGGATATTCTGTGGTCAAAGCTTCTACCGCTTGATCTACCGTAAAACTATCAGTCTCAAAAAATGCAGTATTGTTTGCATATTTTCTAAGCGGGGTTGGAATAATTAATTTTGCCATAGTATTGTTTTTTAAGTTGTTTGTATTTTATTCACTGTATTTAATATTGTTAATCTTACTTCTTCTTCATAAAATTCTTCTCCATTGTCTTTTAATTGCCATGATTTGACATCGTCGATCTTTGCATTCATTACAGAATAGATGACATATGAAAAAAACGGCATGGCTGATTTCAAATCGTGCACTGATGCAATGGCAGGATGTTGAGGGTGTGAGTGATAAACACCCAGTAAGGTTAAATTCTTCTGCAAGGCGAAAGCTTCTGCTTTCATGTAATCAAAAGGAGATATTTCAAATCTTCTTTTTTGATCACCTTCTTTAGAATTAATCACCGGCCGTGCAATGGTAATGATCCTTTCGGTCTCTGTCTCATAACCATACATAAAACCGCAACTCTCATTAGGAAAATCTTCTATGGAATGTTTTCTCATCAAGATATCCGGCTCACTTTCAAGAATTAATATTTTAGAATTTTGTTCGGTCATGTTCTGGGGTTATAAAATGTGATCTAATACTTCTTGATAGTTGGTGCCATGATCGGCAAATGTGGTTACGATTACGCCTTGGTCAATTCTTTCTCCTAATTCAATAGCTCCGGCAAGATTGGCAGCAGCCGACGGACTGATGAGCAATCCTTCATGTCGGGCAACATCTTTTAAAACTTCATAGGCTACCATGGTATCCATAAACAGATTTTCATCGGCAAGCTGGTCATCATAAATTTTAGGAACGATGGCAGAATCCAAGTGTTTCCAACCTTCTAATCCATGCATAGCGGTTTCCGGTTGAAGTGAGACTAATTGTATTTCTGGATTTAATTCTTTTAGCCTTCTGCCGTTTCCGATGAAAGTACCTGTTGTTCCCAAACCGGCTACAAAATGAGTGATCTTACCTTCGGTTTGCTCCCAAATTTCTAATGCGGTGCCATTGTAATGAGCTTTCCAATTGTTCTCATTAGCGTATTGGTCGGCATAAAAGTATTGGTTAGCATTTTCAACGGAAAGTGATTTTGCTTTCTGTTGTGCTTCATCAGTGGTTCCAAACTTACTGGTATATATAATATTAGCTCCTTTGGAAAGCAATGTTGTTTTTTTCTGCACAGAAATATTTTCCGGAATGCAAAGAGTGATAGGAATGTTTAATGCGGCTCCGATGGTGGCATAGGCTACTCCTGTATTGCCACTGGAAGCATCCAATAAACCTCTTTTTCTGGATATTTCGCCTTTTAGAATGGCATCTTTAATGATGTTAAATCCGGCTCTTGCCTTTACACTATTGGATAGTTGTTGCCATTCTAATTTGGCATAGATTGAAACGCCTTCTTTTTTAAACACATTCTTGATTGGGAAAAGTGGGGTGTGGCCAATGAATGGCTCAATCTCTTTTAACCTTCTTAACAATGTTTGATCTGTATGAACTCCTAACGACATTTTTATTTTTTCTTTTCATTTTGGACATAAAAAAAGCCTCACCGATGTGGTGAGGCTTTAAAAATCCTTTTAATTATGTTTACACATACCCCACCCATTTGCGCATAGCACAACAGCAACAACAAACGTTGGCTATTAGATTGGAGATATGATTATTTGCTTTCATTGCTTATAAAAATACAATTCCTAAAGAATAAGTTCAACTATTTGAAAAAAAATATAAAAAATTATTCTAGTTGTCTTCAATATTGGCATTCACTCTTTGGTTCAACTCGTAGTCAAACTGTGCTGCCCAAGCTCTATATTGCATGATTGGTCCGTCTCCTTTAGAAAGAGCAGGAGGCGTTAAATAGATCTTGTTTTGCCAAACTTTGAAGTCTTGATAAACATCATGGATGTAACCTTTGAAGGCTTCTCTATGCATGATCTTGGTGATCAAGGATTTAGGTAAAATCTTCAAAATCGGCATGATCTTACCCGGATCTTTTATCTTGCCCACCGCACATCCGATTCTTAAATACATTTCTTTGCCGGCAATTGTGGTAGGCATTACTAAATGTCTGGTTTTAACGCCTAATTCAATAGTGTGCGCTTCTACCAATGCGAATCCTAAACCTTGTTGGAAAATTTCAAATTCTATTAAGAAGTTCTTTTTGGGTTTTCCGATAAAGTCGCCGTTTCTATACATGCCGTATTTCACATTTAAGAAAGGACCGTCTAATTTTAACGGGTTGATCGAGTGTGGATCTTTGTAGCCGTGGATATGTGAAAAGTGTCCGACATCAACACTGTTTTCGGCAGTCTCGGTTGGATTACTGATCATCTCCCAAGTATGGATTTTATAATCAGTGAATTCATCACTTTCCATCGTATCAATATGATAAGTAGGGGCAATTTGCTCCGGATGGTACCAGCAAAAAATAATACCCATTTTTTCATCTACCGGCCAAGAATAAGATTTGGCTCGGGGAGATGGTTTGGTACCATAGCCTGTTTTGGTACATTCTCCATCCGTGTTAAAGCAAAATCCATGAAATGGGCATTTAATATCTTCTCCTTCCACAGAACCACCATGAGCAAAATGAGCACCCATGTGTGGGCAATAAGCATCTAGAACAGCAGCTTTACCTGATTCTGTTCTGAAGATAACCACATCTTTTCCTGAAAAGGTACGCGATAGAATTTCTCCCTTTTTTACTTCTTTTGAAAGTGCAATGGCAAACCATCCGGTAGGAAAAGTAGGTACTTGATAGTCTTGTTTTAAGATTGCTTTAGCTAATGTCATGTCGTAATATTTAACTAACCATTTATGGTGAGATAAAGATATGTAATTTTAATAAAAATAATAAAATTACTTTTTATTCTCAGTGGAATAAACGATAACACAACATTCTGATGCGCTTATTTTATAAGCATTCCGGCACCAACTGTAATATTGGTGGCTTCATCGATCAATACAAAACTTCCGGTTTGTCTGTTTTTGCTGTATGGATCAAAAAGCAGCGGAGAAGTTGTTCTTAATCTGATTCGACCAATATCATTTAATCCGATATTATTATCATCCTCCAATTTATGAAGAGTGTTGATATCCATTTTATAGACGATCTCCTGAATAATGCATCTGGCTTCTTTGGTGGTATGTCGAATGGCGTATTTTCCTTTTAATTGCAATGGTTTTTTATCATCCATCCAACAGATCATAGCGTCCAAATCTTGTTCCTGTTTAGGAACATTATTTACTTTAGCCAACATATCGCCTCTTCCAATGTCCAAATCATCTTCCAAAGTAATGGTAACCGACATGGGAGAAAATGCTTCTTCCAACTGTTCACCATCCAATTCAACTGATTTTACAGTAGTGGTAAATCCTGAAGGAAGCGCTACTACTTTGTCTCCTTTTTTAAATACACCACCGGCTACTCTACCGGCATAACCGCGATAATCATGGTAATCATCTGAGTGCGGTCGAATAACATGCTGAACAGGAAATCTGCCATCAATGTGATTGTTATCATTACTGATATGAATAGTCTCCAACAAATACATTAAGGTAGGTCCTTCATACCATGAGGTTTTAGAAGATCGATCAACAACATTATCACCGAATAAAGCTGAAATTGGAATATATCGAACATCTTTGATGTTGATTCGGGTAGAAAACTCTTCAAATTCTTTAACGACCTTTTGAAAAGCCTCCTTTTTGTAATCTACCAAGTCCATTTTATTGATGCAGATCACAACGTGAGGAATGCCCAATAAAGAAGCGATCAAGGCATGTCTTCTTGTTTGCTCAATAACACCTTTTCTGGCATCCACCAAAAGAATAGCCAAGTTAGCCGTTGAAGCTCCGGTCACCATGTTTCTGGTGTATTGAATATGACCCGGTGTGTCAGCGATAATAAATTTTCTTCTTGGCGTTGAGAAATATCGGTAGGCAACATCAATGGTAATACCTTGTTCTCTTTCAGATTTCAGGCCGTCGGTTAATAAAGCCAAATTCAAATTCTCGTCACCTCTTCTCTTACTGGATTCTTGAATAGCATCCATTTGATCTTGAAAAATAGATTTACTGTCATATAATAATCTACCGATCAAGGTGGATTTGCCATCATCAACACTTCCTGCAGTAGTGAATCGCAGTAATTCCATGTCTAAATAAGACTTAGAATCAAAAACTTCTTTTTCGTTGGATGATTGTCCGTTATTATTGCTCATTATACTTTTGCTTCAATTTTTGAAATAGGTTTCCTTATATCTTTAGAAGTAACCTTCTTTTTTTCTGTCTTCCATAGCGGTTTCGGAACGTTTATCGTCAGCTCTCATTCCTCTTTCCGTTTCACGCGCCGCGGCCACTTCCTGGATAACCTTGTCAATGGTATCGGCGTCTGATAGGTAAGCACCTGTTATAGTGGCATCCCCCATGGTTCGGTAACGCACCAATCTTTCTTCCAATTCTTCACCCGGTTTTCTGGTGATATGAACCGAATCACTTAGAATTACACCGTCTCTGATAAATGTCATTCGTTTATGTGCAAAATACAAGCTCGGTAATTCTACATTTTCCATAGCAATGTATTGCCAAACATCTAATTCCGTCCAGTTACTAATGGGAAATATCCTGAAGTTTTCACCAAGGTGCTTTCTTCCGTTAAAGATGTTCCATAACTCCGGTCGTTGATTTTTAGGATCCCATTGTCCAAACTCATCTCTGTGAGAGAAAAATCTTTCTTTTGCTCTGGCTTTCTCTTCATCTCTTCGGGCACCGCCTAAACAAGCGTCAAATTTATTTTTTTCAATGGTATCTAATAAGGTCGGAATCTGTGCTCTGTTTCTACTGGCATTGGCACCGGTTTCTTCATTCGCGCCGCCTGATTTGATCATTTCCTCTACAGAGCCAACAATTAATCTTGCCCCCATTTTTTCAGCTAAATCATCTCTAAAGGTGATGCATTCTTCAAAATTATGACCTGTATCAATGTGTACTAAAGGAAACGGGATCTTAGCCGGGAAAAATGCTTTTTTGGCTAAATGAACCAACAAGATAGAATCCTTTCCTCCCGAAAATAAAATGGCAGGATTCTCAAATTGAGCGGCTACTTCTCTGATAATGAAGATAGCTTCTGATTCTAACTCTTTTAGGTGATTAATTCTATATGACATGGTTGTTATTTTCTATTGTTACTGATAATTGGAAGCATAAAATCAACTACATTTTTGATGCTTTCTTCAATCGATTCTTCAAATGTTTTAACTTCTAAAGCGGCTGATTCAGGAGCCTCAAATGGTGCATCTAAACCGGTGAAATTCTTTATTTCTCCTTTTCTGGCTTTAGCATATAATCCTTTAACATCTCGATCTTCACAAACGCTGAAAGGAGCATTAATATATATCTCGTAAAAGTTTTTCGCTTCAATAATATCTTTGGCCTGTTGTCTAATCGCTTGGGTAGGACTCACAAAACTATTGATGGTAATGATCCCACAGTTCACAAAAAGTTTGGATACTTCTGCTATTCTTCTGATGTTTTCTAGTCTGTCTTCTTCGGAAAAACCTAAATTATTGTTGATGCCGGTTCTAACATTGTCACCGTCCAATACCTGAGTAAGAAATCCTTTTTTATGTAGTTCTCTTTCGACGCCTTTGGCAACAGTACTTTTGCCGGAGCCGGAAAGACCCGTCATCCAAAAAACGGCACTATGCTGTTTCAATAGATTTTCTTTGTCTTCTCTTTGTAGTAGATCTCCAAAGATGGGATGGATGTTTGTACTTTCCTCTTTCATAGGTATTTTAAGCAAGCGGCAAAGATAAGGATTTGACGATTGTTTATCAAGAATGGGCGTTAAGTGATGTTTATTAGTTCATAAAGCATAAACTTTTAAGCTGTTTGGGCTGCTATTATAAACTTAGTTCTTTTATCGCCAGCCAAGCCATCAATCCCGATCCGGTTTTTAAGGCATCTTCATCAATGTCAAATGTAGAAGTGTGCACCGGCGATACAATACCTTTGGATTCATTTCCAGTGCCTAGTCGGTAAAAACAGGCGTCTGCATGATGTGTGTAAAATGAAAAGTCTTCACCAGTCATCCTCAAGGGCATTTCTTCCACATTTTCTTCGCCTAAAAATTCCTTAGCCCATTCAATGGTTCGGAGCGTCAATGCTTCATTGTTTTTTAAATGAGGATATCCTCTCGGGATATTGACTTCGCAGCTGCCCCCCATACTTTCTGCTATTCCTGTGGCTATTTTTTTGATCTTTTGGTGTACCTCTTTTCTCCAGACTTCATCAAATGTTCTGAAGGTGCCTTCAATTTTTACCTCGTAAGGAATAACATTTGTAGCGCCATTGGCGATGACTTTGCCAAAGGACAGAACGGTTGGAATGCCCGGATTGGCATTTCTGCTGGTGATCTGTTGCAATCCTATAATAATATGAGCGGCGATTACCACCGGATCGATCACATTTTGCGGTAAGGCTGCATGGCCACCTTGTCCTTTAACCGTCAAGTAGATCTCATCCGCTGAGGCCATCATCATTCCCGGTCGAAAGGCCACTTTGCCAACTTCTAATGGAGGGTGTACGTGTTGACCGTAAATGCTGTTGACCGTTGGGTTTTTCAGCACACCTGCATCGATCATAATGGATGCGCCACCCGGTAATTTTTCTTCTGCCGGTTGAAAGATCAGTTTTATGGTTCCTTCAAAATGATCCTTAATTTGGTTAAGCGCCTTGGCAGCACCCAACAGACAAGTAGTATGTACATCATGGCCGCAGGCATGCATTTTGCCTTCAACCTTGCTTTTATAAATTACATTGTTGGTTTCCTGAATAGGAAGAGCATCTATGTCGGCTCTAAGTGCAACGGTTTTTTTTGCCGGATTTTTACCTTTGATCAAACCTACAATACCATTTCCGCCAAAATTCGTTTGATGTTCAATCTCGAAATCAGTTAAACATTGACTGATGAATTTAGCGGTTTCGATTTCCTCAAATGACAATTCAGGGTTTTCATGAATATGCCTTCTGATGCCTACCAAGTCAGTAAAACTGTCCTCAATAGTTTGTTGAATAATTGCTTTGACGTGATCCATTACCTACAAAACTATGAAATCAAAGTGTTATTATTTACCTTAATCTAAATAACTAAAGTAAATTTGCAATTGAATTAAAAAATGGAAATATGTCTTATGATCTTATTGTTTTAGGTTCCGGTCCCGGTGGATATGTAGCTGCTATTCGAGGCGCTCAGTTGGGGATGAAAGTGGCCATCATTGAAAAGGAATCATTAGGCGGTATCTGTTTGAATTGGGGATGTATTCCAACGAAAGCACTCTTAAAATCGGCTCAGGTATTTAATTATATTAACCATGCAGAAGATTATGGGATTACGGTCGAAAAGGCAAAAGTTGATTTTGGAAAAGTTATTGAAAGGAGTAGAGGTGTAGCCAATGGAATGAGTAAAGGGGTTCAGTTTTTACTCAAGAAGAACAAGATTGACGTAATTATGGGCTACGGTAAATTGAAACCCGGCAAGAAAGTGGAAGTAACAGATGAACAAGGTGATATTAAGGAAGTGAAGGCCAAAAATATAATTATTGCTACAGGAGCCAGGGCAAGATCGCTGCCGAATTTACCTATTGACGATCAATATATTATTGAGTATCGAAAGGCAATGAGTTTAGAAAAATTGCCCAAAGAAATGGTAGTAGTTGGCGCCGGTGCCATAGGAATAGAGTTTGCATTTTTCTATAATAGTATGGGATGCAAGGTTACGGTAGTTGAATTTATGGATAGAATTGTACCGAATGAAGATGCCGACGTGTCGAAGGAGCTTACTAAGGTGTTGATGAAACAGGGTATAGAAATCATGACTTCTTCTTCCGTACAAAAGGCTAAAGCCGGTGCGGATGGTGTCCGGTTGGTAATTGATAAAAAGGGTGAAACCATAAAGCTGGAAACGGAAATGGTTTTATCGGCTGTTGGAATTTCTCCTAACACGGAAAATATTGGATTGGAGCAATTGGGTATTGAAATGGACAAAGAAAGGATAAAAGTGGGAGACTACTATCAAACCAATGTGGAAGGCATTTATGCCATTGGGGACATTGTTCACGGACCTGCATTGGCGCATGTTGCATCCGCTGAAGGCATCATTTGTGTTGAAAAAATAGCCGGACAGCATACTGAACCATTGGATTATAACAACATTCCGGGTTGTACTTACTGCCAGCCTGAAATTGCATCTGTTGGTTATACGGAAGAAAAAGCCATTGCTGCTGGTTATGAATTAAAGATCGGGAAATTTCCGTTTACAGCATCAGGAAAAGCTAGTGGCGTTGGGGCAAAAGAAGGCTTTGTTAAAGTAATTTTTGATGCTAAGTATGGCGAGTTTTTGGGTGCACATATGATCGGCTATAACGTAACGGAAATGATTGCTGAAGTGGTAGTAGCCCGAAAATTAGAAACAACAGGGCACGAGATCATTAAATCTGTGCATCCTCATCCAACAATGTCTGAAGCCATAATGGAAGCGGCAGCGGCAGCGTATGGAGAGGTAATCCATTTATAATTGAAAGTTTATTCTGTCCTTTTTAGAATGCCAATGTAGAATCCGTCACATTGATTCAAATGAGGTAAAAATCTATGTTCTTCCATCAATTCAAAATTAGAATTCTGAGATAGGAACCATTGGATTTGATCTTCACTTTCTGCTTTAAAAATGCTGCAGGTGGCATAAATCAGCAGACCTTCGGGAGCTACTAAGACTGCTTGTTGGATAAGTATTTCTTGTTGAGCGGTAATATAGCTCTTAAATATTTTTTCAGTTACGTTCCATTTGATCTCCGGCTTTCTTCTGATAGTTCCTGTGGCAGAACAGGGCACATCCAGTATTAATCGATCAACCTTGCCTTTAAATTGTTTTAACTGATCGTATGCCAGTATTTCAATGTCATGGGCTTGAGCACGTTTCATTCTATATTGCAGTTGCTTCAAACGGTGTGCATTAAAATCGCTTGCTATGATGCGCCCTGTTTTTTGAAGTAAAGCGGCCAAGTGTAATGACTTTCCTCCCGCACCGGCACAAGCATCAACGACTAACTGACCTTCATGAATGTTGGCGTTTAATGCTACTTGCTGCGAAGCCCAATCTTGAATTTCAAAGTATCCTTTTAAATAAAGGGGGTGGTTTTTTAGATTTTCTCGATTGATTAGGCATAGACTCTTTTCTTTCTTCTCGGTGGCAATGCCTTCGCTTTTAAGTTTGTTTTGTAATTTTTCCAAAGAGATCAAAAGGGTATTAGGTCGCAGGTAGATCATTGCAGGCTCATTTAAGCTTTGGGCAATGGTGGGCCAATCGGCGCCATATTCTTTTTGACCTTGTGCTTCCATCCAATCCGGAAAGGAGTTTAACTCGGCAACGGTAACATCAATTTTTTCAAGATCTTGCTTGGTGAATTGAAAACCGGGCGAGATAAGTTCAGGGTTGATGATGGTAACACCATTACGTAAGAGATTAACTAAAATTTGGTGAGGCGTATCATTAGGCAAATTCCAACACTCCAAAATTCTATTAATGAATCTTTTATTTCTGATAATATCATAAGTCTGCTCAATAATAAATCTTCTGTCTCTGCTTCCTAATTGCTTGTTCTTTAAAACCGGTTGAAGGGATTTGTCAATGGGGCGTTTGGTCTGGTCAATTTCCAGAATAATATCTGAAACAATTTTCAGCAGCGGCGGAAATAATTTGATGCTATTTGATTTCAAAAGACATGAATATAAAGAGGATGTAAATATAGTCAGGATTTAAAGAATTGGAATCTATAATAATTTATAAAAAAAGATATATGAATAATATATTTTCAAAAGTGAATAAAAGGTTAAAATAATTTCAATTAACATTAAAATAAAAGATCAATGTCTTTTTTGATGAATAATTATCTCTATAATTGTTTAAAATATTTATTCATTAAAATAATATTCATGAGAAAAGTAGTCGCAATAATCCGAGCTTCCAAGTTCGAGCAGGTGAAAGAAGCATTAGCCGGCGCAGGCATTAATTTTTTCACATACTATGAGGTAAGAGGATTTGGTATGCAAAAAGGTGAGAAAAAAGTTTATCGAGGCGCTGTATATGATGCAGGTTATATTGCCCGGTACAAATTGGAAATTTTATTATCCGAAGAACAGGTGGATAGTGCTGTACAAGCCATTCAAAGTACCGGTAAAACCGGAACTATCGGAGATGGTAAAATTTATATTTCACCGGTGGAGGAAGTGATTAGAATAAGAACAGGCGAACGAGGTAAGGACGCAGTTTAATTTAGTTAATATAAAATAGAAGATAATTATGGAACAAGAGATATTAAATGTACAAGCAGAAGCAGCCAACGCTTTGTTTACCACCAACAACTTGTGGATGATGATTGCGGCTGCTCTAGTGTTTATTATGCACTTAGGGTTCTCTACGTTAGAAATTGGTTTTGTAAGATCAAAAAACGTAGTCAACGTATTATTTAAAAATGCAATGATTTTACCTATTGGTATATTGACTTATTACATCTGCGGATTCAATCTAATGTATCCCGGTTTTGCAGATGGATCAATGGAATTTTTTGGATTTGCAGGTTTCGGCATTGGATTAGGTGACATGGCAAACTCATTTACAAATTCTGATGGATCAATGTATGCTGATTATACTTATTGGACTGACTTTATTTTTCAGGCTATGTTTGCTGCCACTTGCGCCACTATTGTTTCCGGTGCGGTAGCAGAAAGAGTAAAACTCGGACCATTTATCATTTTTTCGGTGATCTTTGTAGCCTTTGTTTACCCAGTTTTAGGAAGTTGGAAGTGGGGATATGGTTGGTTGAATACCAAAGGATTTTACGATTTCGCAGGATCAACATTAGTTCACTCAGTAGGGGGTTGGGCTGCTTTGGCCGGTATTATAGTTTTAGGTCCAAGAATTGGAAAATTTGTTAACGGTGAATTACGACCAATTCCCGGGCATAGCATGCCAATGGCTGCTATCGGTGTATTTTTACTTTTCTTTGGATGGTTTGGTTTTAACGGTGGTTCCGTCTTGAATGCAGATCCTGAATTAGTTTCATTGGTTTTTGTTACCACTTCATTAGCGGCTGCTGCCGGAGCGGTTACTTCCATGATCACTGCCAAATTAATGTTTAAAACATACGATCTTTCAATGGTATTCAATGGTATTTTAGGTGGATTGGTAGGTATTACTGCCGGTGCCGATGTTATGACACCAATGAGTGCAATTATTATCGGTGGTGTAGCAGGTGTATTAATTCCACTAGCCGTTACCATGTTCGATAAATTAAAATTGGATGATCCTGTTGGTGCTACCTCTGTACACTTAGTTTGTGGAATTTGGGGCACGTTAGCAGTTGGTATTTTTGGAGGCGAAGATTTCAGTTTCGTAACACAGTTAATTGGAGTGGTCGCTTATGGTGTAGGTGCTTTTGTTCCTGCCATGATCATCTTCTTAGGATTTAAATATACTGTTGGAGTAAGAGTAACCAGAGAAGAAGAGTTAGAAGGCCTAGATTTGGCTGAACACAATATGGATGCTTATCCAAACTTCTTTGTAACTCCAGCTGATGGAACCAACTCTTAAACAGGAAATTGCTGAATTAATTCTCTATTAGTTGAATATTAAAGCCCGAAGGCATTTGCTTTCGGGCTTTTTATTTTATACTAATTTGAGATTGAAATGGGTGAAATGAAATGTGTTACTTGAGTGGTTATAATGTCAATTTGGTATTGTATGGATGGGATTATTGCTCCGTAAATCTTATGATCACTTCCTTATGTTCCGGGTAGGCCGCTAAAAGATCATTGCGATTCGCCAGTTCGAAATCATCATATTCAAATCCCGGTGCCAAAGTACATGCTGCTAAGGAATAGTTCTTTTCATTCCCCTCACAAGCCGCAGCCATCCAGGTATTCTTTTTTACCAAATACATGAATTTTTCTTTTCCTTCTTCAGCTGACAATTCTACTTTACTGTAATGTCCGCTTTCACTGATCAAATGCAACGATATCGGATCGCCAAGATAAAAATGCCACATCTCATCGGTTTTTAACTTATGAAAACGAGAAGAATTGGTGGTAGTCACCATGAAGTAGATGGATGAATAAAGGTTTCTGGGAGAAGTATAACGATGGGGTAAACCTTCGGATTTTAAAAATTCCGGGGAGCGATATCCGGCACTGTAAAAACCTCCTTCGGGATGTGTTTGAAGCTTAAATCGCTTTTTTATTCTTTCAATATCTCCCATTATATCAGTATTAAGGATAATTCGATGATGATAGTATAAAAAAAATAATTTTTAGCTTGGTTTTCACTAAAACTTATGAACAAACCGCTTCTCATATTAAAATTGGGGTCGTCCAGTATTATTAAGCCGGACGGTACAATTAACGATTGGTTGATGGATGAAGTGGCGGCTCAGTTGGCACTCCTCAATCAGCAGTATCGCTTATTGTTGGTCTCGTCAGGAGCGGTGGGTTTTGGCCGTTCCCAGCTGAAAAAATTCAGTGGTAAGTTAAGTGAAAGGAAGGCAGCCGCGGCTATTGGAAATCCAATTTTGATGGCCAAATATGCCGAATCATTCAGTAAGCATCATCTTAAAATAGCCCAAACACTTTGTGAAAGAGGTCATTTTTCTGATAGAAGAAAGTTCCTTCAATTGAGGGAAACGATTGAGACTTTATGGCAGAACGACATTATACCGGTGGCCAATGAGAATGATGTTGTAAGTTCATTAGAGCTAAAATTTTCTGATAATGATGAGTTAGCAACTTTAATGGCCATAGGTTTTGGTGCACAAGCTTTGTTGATTGGGACCTCTGTGGATGGCCTACTGGATGCCGATAATAGGGTAGTGAGAGAGATTAATCATTTTACGGAAGGCATAATGAGTTTGGCTACCGGTGAGAAATCAGTATTTGGTTTAGGCGGTATGATTTCCAAGATCACATTTGCCAGATTGGCTACTGGTATGGGCATAGACGTTTTTATTTTTAATAGCCAGCAACCCAACGGTATTTCAGATGCTTTAGCAGGTAAGATCGGTACTCAATGTAAAGCCAAGCGTTCTTCCGTAAAAGCTCGTCAAAAATGGCTGGCTAGCGGCAGTATTGTGTCCGGAAGGATTGAAGTGGATGAAGGCGCAGGACAAGCATTAATGGCGCGTAAAAGCTTATTGTCTGTAGGGGTAAAAACCATTATTTCTGACTTTGAGAAAGGAGAAGTAATAGAAATTATAATTAATGGTAATCAACATTCTTTAGGGGTAGCACGAGCCAAATTATCTTCAAAAGAATTGAATAATAAATTAGGGCAAGCCAATATTGAAGTCGCTAATGCCAGTGATATTGTTTTATTGTAAGCCCAAAATATAGGCATGGAAAATATACAACCAATTTTAAGATCAGTAAGGAAATCATCTAAAGCATTGATGCTACTATCAGATGAAGGCAAAAAAGTTCTACTCCATGATCTGGCAATTTTGATTGAGGCAAATGTGGAACAAATCATTACAGCGAATGTTAAAGACCTGGACAGAATGGATGATGCAGATCCTAAAAAGGATCGTTTGTTATTGACCGAAAGCCGAATTCAAGCCTTAGCCGATAGTGTCAGAGATGTGGCACAATTGGAAGATCCGACAGGAAAGGAATTGTATAGAAAAACCATGGAGAATGGGTTGGAGGTAACCAAAATCACCGTGCCGGTTGGCGTGGTAGGCATTATTTATGAATCACGACCCAATGTTACCATCGATGTGGCAGCTTTATGCATACGTTCGGGCAATGCGGTTCTACTGCGAGGAGGAACGGATGCTGAATTTAGCAATCTGGTGTTGGTGGATATCATCCATCAGGCAATGGAAAAAAATCAGGTGGAAACAAATGCCGTCCAATTGCTGCCAACAGATCGAAAATTTGTGAAGGAGATGTTGGAAGCAACGGATTATGTCGACATCATCATTCCGAGAGGATCGCAAAGTTTGATTGATTTTGTAAGGGCGAACTCAAAAGTGCCAACCATTGAAACCGGAGCCGGCGTTTGTCATACTTATATTGAATCCAGTGCTGATTTGGAATCTGCCGCAGAAATTGTAGTGAATGCCAAAGTGCAAAGACCTTCCGTTTGCAATGCTTTAGATACCATTTTGGTGGACAAGTCAATTGCCGGAGCATTTTTGCCAAAAATCAAAGAAGGCATGGAGGAATTCAATGTGGCGGTATATGCGGATGAGGAATCTTTTGAAATCCTTGAATCAGTACATTACAAAAACTTATATAAAGCCCATTCTGAAGATTTCGGCAAAGAATATTTGGGTTATGGCTGTTCGGTGAAGGTAGTTGAAAACATGGAAGAAGCGTTGGAGCATATCAGTCAATTTTCGTCCAAACATTCTGAGGCAATTGTTTCTAGAGATGCTGAAAAGTGTGAAAGATTTCTGAATGAAGTAGATGCCGCAGCGGTTTATACCAATGCATCCACAAGATTTACAGATGGTGGGGTATTCGGATTAGGAGCTGAAATTGGCATATCAACGCAAAAATTGCATGCAAGAGGTCCTTTTGCATTGGAAAAGTTAACTACTGAAAAATGGGTGGTTAGAGGGAATGGACAGATCAGAAATTAGTAATTGCAATTCTCTGTCATCACCAGGGCGGTTGCTTGTTGATCTATCGTTACCTTCTTATCGTATTTAATTTCCTTCGTAATTTGCATCGGACAGCCTGACTTAGCACAGGAAGTAGTAAGAACAGCCAAAGAGGCGATCGATAGGCTTAGGATGAATAATTTTCTCATGACTTATATTTTTTTCTCCGCCATTATAACGGAGCAGTGTTGATTTATGTTGTATCAGGTCGTTACTTTAAAAATATCCATTCTTTTGGCAAATCGCCAATTTTGTTGAATTCATTTAATATTCAATTAAAACAAATTTACCAAACGTACGGTCAAATAGAACTAATTTTACAGGTGCAGAATTACTATCAATAAACTATAAATAAACTATTATGAGCGAAGTTTTGGAAGATGTGAAAACGCATTTAAAAGGAGGCGAATTCTTGGTTAAAGAGTCTTCTCATCAAGATATCTTCATTAAGGAAGAATTAGATGAAGAACAGGGAATGATCTATGACATGGTGCAAGATTTCCTAAAAGCTGAAGTTTTACCGGTGTATGGAAGATTAGAAAAGCAAGAGGAAGGATTAACTCCGGCATTGTTGGAAAAGGCCGGTGAATTGGGATTGTTAGGTATGGCTATTCCGGAAGAGTATGGCGGATTCGGAAAGGATTTTAATACCAACTCTGTAGTGTTAGATGCGATGTCGTTGGGAAAAACCTTTTCACTAAGCTGGGGTGCGCATATTGGTATCGGAACCATGCCTATCTTATATTTCGGAAATGAAGAACAAAAACAAAAATACTTGCCAAAATTAGCTTCCGGTGAGTTGAAAGCCAGTTATTGTTTGACTGAGCCCGGAAGTGGTTCTGACGCATTAGCTGCAAAAACTAGAGCAGATCTTTCAGAAGATGGTAAACACTATATTTTAAATGGACAGAAAATGTGGATCACCAATGCCGGATTTGCAGACGTTTTCATCGTATTTGCAAAAGTGGATGGCGATAAATTTACCGGTTTCATTGTAGAAAAAGGGTACGAAGGTTTGTCGCTAGGTGCTGAAGAAGATAAGATGGGAATTAAAGCTTCCTCAACACGTCAGGTATTCTTGGAGAATGTTAAAGTACCGGTAGAAAATCTTTTGGGAGAAATTGGAAAGGGACATTTAATCGCTTTCAATATTTTGAATATCGGTCGATATAAATTGGGCTTAGGCGTAATTGCCAGCAGTAGGTTGTCTTCTACCAATGCCGTAAAATATGCCAACGAAAGACATCAATTCAAAAAACCGATCTCCAGTTTTGGTGCTATTCAATACAAATTGGCAGAACAAGCCATTCGTATTTATGCAGGAGAGTCTGCCGTGTACAGAGTAAGCGATATGATCGATAAAAAGGAGAAGGAGTTAATTAGTAAAGGAAAGCAATTCCAGGAAGCTATTTTAGGAGCTGCGGATGAATACGCCATCGAATGTGCGATCTTGAAATTTTATTGCTCGGAAGTGTTGGATTATGTAGTGGATGAAACAGTACAAGTATATGGTGGTATGGGTTATTCTGAAGAAGCTCCTGCTGCCAGTGCGTACAGAGATGCAAGGATCAATAGGATTTTTGAAGGAACTAACGAGATCAACAGAATGCTTACCATTGATATGCTGATGAAAAGAGCTATGAATGGAAGTATTGATATTATGGGAGCAGGAATGGCCGTTCAGAAGGAGTTAATGGGTATACCTGAGTTTGGCGACAGTGATTCGGATATGTTCTCTGAAGAGATCAAGGCGGTAAAAAATGCTAAGAAAGCAGTATTGGTTGCGATTGGTGGAGCGGCTCAAAAATTAATGGGTAAATTAAAGTATGAGCAAGAGATTATGATGAACGGTGCAGATATGATCGCTGAAGCTTTTGTTATGGAGTCAGTATTGTTGCGAACCCAAAAGTTAGTGGCTGTAAAAGGCGAAGAAGCTGCTGCTGTTTATGTTGACATGATGAAAGCTTACTTCTCTGATGCCGCAGAGAGATTATATGTGCATGGTAAACATGCTGTTCAATCTTTTGCAGAAGGCGATGAAGCCAGAATTATGTTAATGGGTATTAAGCGATTCACTAAATATCCGATGACAAATACAAAGCAGTTAAGAAGAAATGTCGCGGCTAAATTGATTGAAGCCAATGAATATTGCTTCTAATAGAGTATTTCAAAAATAAATGAAAGGCGACTTAGGTCGCCTTTTTTTATTTCCGGCATTTGTTTTACTAATATTGGTAGTATTGTTAAGTATTCCCTAATTGAGCAGTCCCATTATATAAAATAACATATCTTTAAGTATAGAAGTCTACAAAAGTTAAATCAACCAAAAAAACGAAATGTTGAAGTTTAAATTTTACACCCTAAAAGTGCTATGTATCATTGCACTGTTTTTTACGTCATTTTCAGTTTCCGCTCAGCATTCAGTGGCCAGACAATGGAATGAAGAATTGTTAGCAGCGATCAGAATAGATTATGCAAGGCCAACAGTACATGCAAGGAATTTATTTCATATTTCTGCTGCCATGTATGATGCTTGGGCAGCTTTAAGTCCTAATGGAGAAGAAACCTATTTACTGGGAAGAACCGTTCATGGCTTTGAATGTGAATTCAACGGCATTGCGGCTCCAACAGATGTTAAAGCCGCTCAGGAAGAAGCCATCAGCTACGCAGCTTACAGAATGTTGCTACACCGATTTCAATTCGCTCCCAATGCTTCAGCAACGTTGACCCGATGTGCCGCATTAATGCAAGATTTAGGCTATGATGTGAATTTTACATCCAAAGATTACAGTACAGGCTCTTATGCAGCTCTGGGAAATTATATCGCATCATGTATGATCGAATACGGTTTTCAAGATGGGTCGAATGAAGCGGGACAATATGCCAATTTATATTATGCTCCCGTCAATCCACCTTTGATTCCGGTTAATGCTGGAAATCCATTGATTGTTGATCCGAATCATTGGCAGCCGCTTACATTACAAACTTTCATTGATCAAAGTGGAAATGTTATTCCACTCAATACGCCGCCTTTTTTAAGCCCCGAATGGGGAGGAGTAAATCCATTTTCTCTAAAAGAATCGGAGCAAAACATATACGAAAGCAACGGTGATTTTTACAGTGTATATCACGATCCCGGTCATCCGCCATATATCGATGATCCGGCCTCTAAAGAGTATTATGTTTGGAGTTTCTTATTGGTTTCTGTATGGTCGTCCCATTTGGATCCTGCGGATAGCGTTATGTGGGATATTTCTCCCGCTTCCATAGGCAATAATACGGCGTTACCTACTAGTTACACTGAATACGATAATTTTTACAAATTGGAAGATGGCGGAGATCAAAGTCAAGGTTGGGATGTTAACCCTGTAACCGGAATGCCATACGAACCTCAGATAGTTCCAAGAGGGGACTATACAAGGGTGCTAGCAGAATTTTGGGCAGATGGACCCGCTTCTGAAACACCACCGGGTCACTGGTTCACCATTTTGAATTATGTAAATGATCATCCGCTTTTCGAAAAACGATTTAAAGGAGAAGGTGAAATTTTGGATGATTTAGAATGGGATGTTAAAGCTTATTTTATCTTGGGCGGAGCAATGCATGATGTTGCTGTAACTTCCTGGGGTGTGAAAGGTTATTACGATTACATTCGACCAATTTCAGCCATCAGATATATGGCTGATCAAGGGCAAAGCTCTGATCCCAATAAACCACATTATTCCGAAAATGGTTTGCCATTGATTGATGGATTGGTGGAATTGGTTGAGTCAGGAGATGAATTGGCCGGTGAAGGCAACGAAAATGTAGATAAAATTAAAATATATGCTTGGAGAGGACCTGATTATATCGATAGTGCTGCCATTGACGAAGCAGGCGTGGGCTGGATCTTAGCAGAAAACTGGTGGCCGTATCAACGTCCTACTTTTATTACACCACCTTTTGCTGGGTATGTTTCCGGACATTCTACCTATTCAAGAGCTGCAGCAGAGATCATGACATTGTTAACCGGCGATGCCTTTTTCCCGGGCGGTATGGGTGAATTTGAAGCACCTAAAAATGAATTTTTGGTATTTGAGGAAGGACCAAGCAGAGATTTAACTTTACAATGGGCAACGTATAGAGATGCCTCTGATCAATGTAGTTTGAGTAGAATTTGGGGAGGCATTCATCCGCCGGCAGATGATATTCCGGGAAGATTTATAGGGATTAAGATTGGACCGGAAGCCTTCCATTTTGCAGAAGCATATTTTGATCATAGAACGGCATTATTGGAGACTTCAGTTAAGCCTTTGAATGTATATCCCAATCCATTGTCATCCGGCAGTATGTTAACCATCAATTCCCCTGTTAGTGGACAGCCAATGACGGTGGATTTGATCAATTCTAATGGTCAGTCGGTCTATACAGATAACATTATTGCCGAATCAACCATAAAGATTGCGATGAAAAATATCGCTCCCGGAATGTATGTTGTCAAACTGAAAGGTAAAGGTGGAGATGTTTACCAATCATCTGTGATCGTTCAATAAAATGATCTATACCGCCAAGACTTTGAACTCCAGAATATAACCGTCTGGATCCCGGAAGACCATTTTTACTCTTTCGTTTTGAGTGCCTTTATTTTGTACCTCAGGTACTTTAATGAAGGGTGCTTCAACGGAGATCAAACGGTTACAAACAATTTCAAAATCTACCCAACTCATATTGAGTCCCCAATGAAAATTACTAAGGTCTCTTGGAACTAAATGCGGGTTATGATGCAAGGTAATTTGATGTCCGTAAAAATCGATATCACACCATTTACCATTGTCGACTTTTATCTTTCCGCCCAAAACTTTGGTATAGAATATTTGTGAAATGTTATAATCCGATACTTCGAAGGATAAGTGAAAGGAGGCTGTGATACTCATTGAGAAGTGGTTGCTTTATAATTCAAATGGAAACCATAAGGTCGTTACAGTCTCTATTTCAGATAACGGAAGTTAAGCTATAATTATTTGAATTTTCAATTTTTAGAATAAGAAAATAGCGTTTCAAATCCTATCTTTGTCGTATGTCTCAATATGTTGTTTCAGCAAGGAAGTATAGGCCACAGAGGTTTGAAGAGGTTGTAGGGCAAGAACAAGTCACTAAAACTTTAAAGAACGCATTAAAAAGTAAGCAATTAGCACAAAGTTTTTTGTTTTGCGGTCCAAGAGGTGTAGGAAAAACTACTTGTGCAAGGATCTTAGCCAAGGCCATTAATTGTGAAAATGCTTCGGAAGACATGGAGCCTTGCAATACTTGCAGTTCATGTGCTTCCTTTAATAGTAATGCTTCTTTTAACATCCATGAATTAGATGCTGCATCCAACAATTCGGTAGATGATATGCGGAGTTTAACCGATCAGGTTCGTTTTGCACCACAAGCCGGTAAATACAAAGTATATATTATCGATGAGGTGCACATGTTATCGCAAGCGGCATTCAATGCATTTCTGAAAACGCTGGAAGAACCGCCACCGTATGCTGTCTTCATTCTGGCCACAACCGAAAAACATAAAATCATTCCAACGATTTTGTCGCGTTGTCAGATTTTTGATTTTAAAAGAATTTTGGTCAACGATATTGTTAAGCATTTGCAACATATATGCACGCAAGAAAATATAGTTTCTGAAGAAGCAGGCCTGCATGTTATTGCACAAAAGGCAGACGGAGCCTTGAGAGATGCTTTGTCCATTTTTGATAAGATAGCCAGTTCATCCAATGGATCCATTTCATATGCCAATGTCATCCAGAATTTAAATATTCTCGATTACGAGTATTTCTTTAAGGTGACGGATCAACTATTAATAGAAGACAGTGCCTCAGTTTTATTAGCTTTTGATGATGTTGTTTCCAAAGGTTTTGAAGGCGATACTTTTATTTTGGGATTGGCCGAACATTTTAGAAACTTATTAATGTCCAAAGAAGTCGCTACATTACCGTTGCTGGAAGTGAGTGATGATATTGCCGAAAGATATAAGACACAGGCTCAGATCACTCAATCTTCATTTTTGTTAAATGGCTTGGATATTGCTTCTAAATGCGATGCCGGATACAAGATGGCACGTAATAAAAGACTTCATGTTGAATTGGCACTGCTCAAAATATGTTTTTTAAATCGACTTTTGGAAGTTGCACCATCCATCTCGATGGAGTCAAAAAAAAAACAGCCGTTAGCTACGGAGCAACCGCCAATTGAGTCTGTTCAAAAGGTAAAGGAGGAAGTACAACCTATCCATAAAACATCTTCGGCGACACCGCAAACAAAGGAAGAAACTTCATCTGTCGTTCAACCTGATGAGCCAAAACAACAGAAAGATCCCATTAAAGAAGCTACTCCGCCATCATCATCCGGATCATTGTTCTCGGAATTGAATAAAGCTTTAAAGGATGGTCAGTTTAATGTGGATGAGGTTAATGAATTGGAAGAAGCGATTGAACTCAATGAAGAATTGATTTTAAAGGCATGGGAAGAATTGTTGGAAGATGATGAATTGCCTTCTAATTTTGTTTCACATGCCAAACCTCTTGTCCCAAAATTGATGGATGAACAAACGATTGTTCTTACGGTTTTCAGTAATGTTTCAAAAGGATTTATTACGCAACAAGGCAGTAATATTAAGAGTCATTTCAGAGAATATTTTAACCGCAATGATCTGCAACTGAAAATTGACATTGAGATAGATGAAACTGTGCAGGAAGAAGATGTAGAGCCAACACATCCCAAAGAACTTTTTGAACACATGGCTAAAGAGAATCCAACTTTGATTGATTTTCAGAAGCGTTTTGATCTGGACATTGATTATGACAATTAACCGGAACTTATTGCGGAGGGAATTGTGTTCTACAACAAATTGAAATTGTCTTGGATACCAAAAGAACAGTAGTTTTTGCCGCCAGTCTTAAATCAGACCGATATAGCAATCTAGCCGTCGTAAGGTTAAAGGAAAATGGTTATGAAGCCATTCCCGTTGGATTCAGAGCCGGACAAATTGAGGACATAGATGTAATCACTAATTTAGAGCCAATTGAGAATGTGCATACGGTAACGTTGTATATTAATCCACGAAGACAAGTAGAGTACTACGACTATATCTTTTCACTTCATCCCAAACGGATCATTTTTAATCCCGGAACAGAAAATCTGGAATTACAGAAAATGGCAGAAGCACGTGGCATTCAAACGCAGATTGCTTGTACCTTGGTGCTTTTGAATTTAGGGAGATATTAGAAGTGCTATTCTTCAACCTGTTAGGTTCAAGTGAACCTAACAGGTTGAAGAAAGATATTTTATGGAATTTCTTCGGTTTAAGTCTCTTTGTTACATGAATAACATAGACAAATTAGAACCGGAATGCTTTTATCATATTTATAATCGGGCAGTTGGCAACGAAATCCTTTTTAAAAACAGCAGTGATTATGATATGTTTTTTTCCAAGTTTGAAAGATTTTTAGGGAATAAAGTAGATATCTATGCATATTGTTTGATTCCCAATCATTTTCACTTGTTGGTTAAAATTAAGTCAGAACCTGACTTAGAAAGGGTTTTTGAAAATGAAACAAATGATTGGAATTTAGCTATAAACCAAATTTTTAGCAATTTTTTTAATAGTTACACTAAAACATTCAATAAGTTCAGAGGGCGCAAAGGGAAGTTGTTTATGCTGCCTTATAGGCGAAAGCAAATACAGAGTGGCAGAAATTTCACTCTGCTAACGGGATATATTCATAGAAATCCGGTTCATCATTTTATTGTAAAAAAACCGGAACAATGGAAACATTCATCTTATAATATTTTGAATTCTAATATTCCTACAAAATTAATGAGAACCGAATTGTTAGAATGGTTTGGAGGTAAAAATGAATTTGTAAAGTATCATAATGATATGTTGGAGGAATATAATAAGAACCTGTTAGGTTCTCACCCTGACCTGTTAGGTTCGCGAACCTAACAGGTCAGGGGGTAGCTAAAACCTAAAATCTTCAACAATTTTATGAGGATTCAATTTGTTAAGATCTAAAGCAAAGCAAATACGTTGTTTGTATTTGGGAGCATTCAAATCGTAATAATCCTTGATGTCGTTGGAAGAGAAGAAAGGAAAATAAACTTCAAATGCATCATTAAACAAAGAAATCATGGCACCGGCTTGAAAAGCAAACAATGAAGTTTTTTCAATGTTTCCCGAAACAAAACTGTTCGTATAGATAATGCCTATATCAGTGTATAGCTTGATGGGAATCCATTTGCCCGGAAAATCCGCTCTTAAATTAATGCTGGTAGCTAAAATATTGGAGTTTAATAAAGTGCCGGGGGCAAATTTAAACTGACCTTCATTCATGGCTATTTGACGCGATAAAAAGCCG
>JAGQYH010000049.1 GCA_020436175.1 Bacteroidota bacterium | reverse complement strand
ATCCACCAATGGTATCTCCTTGCTTTTTGATATTTTGAATCAATTCAATCATTTGCTCTGCCATGGCCTCGTCCGGACATCTGACAATGTTATCTTCCACTTTAGATAGATCTAATGATTGATAAGGTTTATCCAATTGCAAATGACCCACTTTAGAAACATAGCTCATTACTTCAACACCTTCCTTTGAAAGTAATTGCTTCGCAATAGCTCCCGCAGCGACGCGAGCAGCCGTTTCCCTTGCAGAAGACCTGCCTCCACCTCGATAATCTCTCGATCCATATTTGGCATCATAAGTAAAATCCGCATGAGATGGGCGATAGGTATCTTTTATATGGCTGTAATCCTTCGAACGTTGATCTTTATTTCTAATCAGAATACTGATTGGTGTACCTTGCGTAATACCTTCGAATACTCCCGAAAGTATTTCAAAAGTATCTTCTTCTTTACGTTGGGTTACAATCTTTGATTGTCCGGGTTTACGCCTGTCCATTTCCTTTTGAATCGCCGATTCGTCAATATCAATTCCTGCCGGACAGCCATCTATTACTACTCCAATAGCCGGTCCGTGTGACTCTCCATAGGTGCTAATCTTAAAAACTTGTCCAAAAGTATTTCCAGGCATGTTGCGAATATAGGATTTTCATTAAATTCAACCGTGAAGTTTTTCAAAGATAGTGACCAATTAATAGAATGTATTCCTAATTTTTCTGAAGGAAGAGACAAGAGCATTATTGACAGTATAGTGAAAGCTATACAAAATGTCGGCAATACCAAGGTTTTACATGTTGACATGGGATATGATGCCAATAGAACCGTCATCACATTTGTCAGCAAAGCAGACGCTATTGTTGAAGCAGCTTTTCGAGGCATCAAAGCAGCCACAGAAAAGATTAATATGGCATATCATCATGGCATACATCCCAGAATGGGCGCCACTGATGTTTGTCCTTTGGTGCCTTTGCGAAACATATCAATGGAACAAACTATTATTCTTTCCAAACAGCTGGCCAAAAGAGTTGGTGCAGAGCTAAGTATACCGGTATATCTATACGAACATTCTGCCACCCAAGCAGATAGAGCCAATCTGGCCTATCTTAGAAAAGGTGAGTATGAATCAATACCGGAAAAGTTGAAAGACCCAATCTGGTTGCCCGATTACGGTCCCACCAAATTCAATGCAAGATCAGGGATGACTGCTATCGGAGCACGTAACTTTTTAATTGCTTACAACATTAATTTAAAAACAAAAGATGTCAATATTGCAAAGAGGATTGCAGCTGATATTCGAGAAAGTGGATCGATAAAAAATGGGATACATCATAAAGGAAAATTCAATGGATTAAAAGCCATAGGTTGGTATATGGAATCTTACCATTGCGCACAAGTTTCGACGAATATAGTTGACATTTTTTCAGCACCGATACATGAAGTATTCGAGGCGGTAAAATCTTTAGCTGAATATTATGGAACGCAAGTAACGGGTTCAGAATTAATTGGCTTGATACCGCAGCAGATTTTGATCAACGCCGGTCAATTTTATAGTTCCACGACGTTTCACGAAGACACAAATAATAAACTTATTAATTTAACTATCAATAGTTTAGGCTTAAATAATTTAAGTGAATTTATAAGTGATGAAAAAATCATAGAAAAACTAATTGATTACTAAAAGGCGGACTAAATGCGCATTATTCTTACTACATCAACCCGTTTAAAATGAACGAACAAGAACACGAAAAAGTAAAATTGAATATCTTGAAAAAGATAAAAAGAACCAAAGCAGATATCTCCTACTTAAACGAATTAACGCAACCTATTGCACCTGAAAATTCACTCGGTCGCCTTACCAGAATGGATGCCATCAATAATAAGAGTGTCAATGAAGCCACGCTTCGACAAGCCAAATCAAAATTAGGTCAACTCGAATATGCCTTACAACGCATTGAACAAAAAGATAAGACATTTGGACAATGCAGTAATTGCCAGGATACAATTCCCCTACCCCGCATTTTATTAATGCCTGAAAGTGACAAATGTGTGAAATGTGCTAAATAATTTTACTTTTATCGTCAAAGAATTGATCAATGCAGATTGGAGTTAGTAAAATAGACATTACGCCAAATATTTATGGAAGCTCAATGTTGGGATATGGGATCCCTGATCACAAAATTGAAGGATCTACAACGCCTATATATGCCAGGGCATTTTATATAGAAAGTAAAAATCAAAGCATTGCTATAGTTGTTGCTGAAATTGCCTTCTTTACGCCCATTCTAAGAATTAAGATATTGGATTATCTTAAAGAAAATTATTCTGAATTAAATCTGAACGACAACAATGTTTTACTCTGTGCACAGCATACTCATAGCGCTCCGGGTGGATACTCCTATCATCCCTTTTATAATATCACCACTCCGGGATTGAAAAAGGAAGTTCTAAATTGCTATACTTCAAAAATAGCCACTGCCATATATGACGCATATCAAAACAAGCAAAAGGGAATCGTAAAAATTGGTAAAAGTGAAATTGAACCGGACAAAAAGGTAAGTTTTAATCGATCTATTGAAGCTTATAACAGCAATCCGGAAGTAGAACTCATCACGCAAGAAACCAGTCATTTAGGCGTCAACCGTGAAATGACGCTGCTAAAGTTTGAATCCTCCACGGGAAAAGCATTGGGGTCCATTAATTGGTTTGCCGTCCATCCCACCTCTATTCCCAATACACTTAGAAAAATACATGCCGACAATAAAGGATATGCGGCCAGATATCTCGAAAATGAACATCTTAATGACAACCCCGATTATGTCGGTGCATTCGCACAAGGGAATGCCGGTGATGTAACACCCAATTTCAATTATGATAAAACCAAAAAATATAATCGTTACTGGAACGGTCCTTATATCGATCACGATCGAAATGCCTTGTACAATGGCCGTTTGCAATTTGAAAAAGCTATAGAAATTGAGCAGGATCTGGACAATAGTCCGGCCGTCGGCGAAACTATTGATGGATATACCATCTGGCAGAATATGAGTAATATGAATATTGATCCCATGTTTGCTAATGGTAAGATCGGTGCTATTACCAGTCCTTCATGCCTTGGAGTGGCAATGTTTATCGGCACACAAACAGAAGGATTAGGTTTCCCCGATTTTATTATTCCCGTCGCCAAAACATTAAGCAAGGGTATTAAAACTTATGAGCAAGGCATTTTACCTTTGGTTGCCAAAACGGAAAGAAATAGATTAAGACGCAAATACAAAGCCCAAGGCGTTAAGGACATCTTGATGGAAACGGGCGAAAACAGGCTTTTTGGAACCAAGGACATTAAAAATTTTGTTTTACCCGATCTATCCGATAAAACCGTAGAACTGATTAAACACTTTGATAAAAAGGGCGCCTATGACCACATGCCCATGACACCTCAAATTCTTCCTTATCAAGTAATCAGAATAGGAAACGTAGCTATCGTTGCCATTGCTTTTGAAATCACCACTATTGCCGGAAGAAGATTACAGTCTATGTTAGAAAAGGAACTACTTTCGAAGGATATACAACATGTTATTCTCTGTCCGTATTCTAATGCCTACAATGGTTATGTAACCACGCAAGAAGAATATCAAATCCAGTTATATGAAGGCGGACATACTGTTTTTGGACAATGGACATTAGGTGCTGTTCAGCAAATATGTTTTAATATGGTCAATGAGTTCAAGAAATCACCCGAAGATCGAAATATTACTTCTGATGTTATCGACTTCCCAAATGAAGAAGAATTAAAGAGCTTGATGTACTAAGCGGATTTTTTTGCCGCCATTTTAATGATATTCCAATACCCGTTACTGTAATTGGCTTTCTCAAACAAGCCACGCTCCCATAATTTCTTATGCATCGCCTTAAAGTTATAAGAAGGAATGGTAAATAATAAGTGGTGTTCCAGATGATAGTTGACATCTAGAGGAGCAAATAGAAACCTTTCCAACCAATTGGCATGTATCGTTCGGCTGTTTTGCAAAGGATCTCTCCTATCCGCCACCATCGAATGCTCTGCCATTGACCTAACTCTTAAAATCAATAAATAAGTGGTTAAATAGGCCGCCGGCCAAAGCAAATACAATAATGGCTTACCAAAAGCCCAACATATAGCCAACATGATCAAATTGGCTGCCAAAGGACCTCTCAAATTTTTAAAGCCATTTTGCCAGGTAATGCCTCTTTCCTCTTTAACGATCTTTTCTATTTTGTTGCCTAAGCTATACTTCCAATAGCCTAAGTGCATCATCATGACACCAAAATTTCCTTTAACACCGGTTATCCCCGATAGATCTCTGCCAAATTTCCTTGCCAAACTTGCTTTTGTTGTAGGATAGCCTTTTGTCAAATTCAAATCAGGATCATCATCCGTTCCCGTTGCCTTATGGTGCTGCAAATGATAGGGACGATATTGCTCTACATTATGTATGATTGGATATGCGCCAAACCAATTTCCGATAATATCATTTAACTTTCTGGATTTAAACAGCGAATAATGGGAAGTATCATGCATAATGATGGCGCAACCCAACTGCTTGGCACCTATAATGATCAACGCCAGAATTACTGTTACCACATTTGGCCACAGTCCAACCATAACAAATGCCAAAATGATCCAAAACCAAATCTTGACTATTTCCCAAGTGGCTTTAGCATCTGATTTTTGCATTAATTCATGAATTTCATCCTTCGACAAATACTCGCGAACAATGGCTTTATAATGCTGCGTTTGTGAATTTTCAGGTTTAATGTCGTATGAAACACTCATATCAGTAAAGATACATAATCCCTACTTTACAATGCACGCATTCAACTTATTTTAACTTATTTATAAAAACTGATCTCTACCAAAGATTTTTCATCCAATAAGATCAGATCAGTGGTAGCGGCGGGAGAAAGTTTGATTTGAATATTCTCATTTTCTTTGATATCCGGCAATGGTGCCAATACTTTTACAAATACAGAACGTCGGTTCACTAAGTTTACCACTTTTACAATTGAGCCAACCGGTGCAGTTTTATGCAATGCGTAGTAGGCATCTTGTGCATTTGGATTTCCGGTGACCAATTTACCCGCGGTTCCTCTTTCCTTGCTTAAACTTTTACCGTAAGCTCTTTCCGCATCATATTTTTGATACAATACATCTTGGCGGGCATTAACGCTCACCGTACTTTTAATCGGCACATTGGAGGGCTGATAAGAAATCACCTCGTGATCTTCTTCGTCAAAAACCTTTAACTCACCATGAGCGCTAACAATCAATTTTTGCCCTACGCTGATGGAGTAATCCGGTAAATTATTCCACTTTTGAATATCGGCAATAGAAACATCATACATTCGGGAAATAGAGAATAACGTTTGCTTCGGACCCACTTCATGATACACCAACTGCGCCGGATCAAGTTTAACGGCCTCCGCTTTGGGCTTATTATCACTTTTTATACCTGAATTATTATTCGCAACCACCTCTTTTGCCTTATCTCTGCTATTCTTCGGCACCTTTATGACCTGTCCGGGAATGATGTTGTTATCCACCAAAGAAGGGTTTTCGTTCCAAATGTCCTCCACCGTAGAATTGTACTTTTGAGAAATTCTAAAGAGATTGTCACCCAATTCTACCAAATGAAGGGCGTATTCCGTTCCTTTTAACTCAACTTCACAAATTCCATCCTTATCTTGTGCCTTAATGAAAAGACTTAATGAAAGAAATAAAATAGTTAATATCGTGCGATTCATATTACTTCTCTTTATTAGTTACTTATTTTTAGATATAAATTTCAATTTCAATTCTCATAAACCATGACAAAGTTTTCAACAAAAAGCGCATATATACTTTCTTACATTCTTTGCATTTGCTTCATACTAATCAATTATCACGCCATTTCACAAAATGACACTACCGAAGTGAATGACACCACTGTAGTTACCCTTTCGGAAGACAGTATGCAAACGAATGAAACACAGAAAGTGATATATCATTTCAAACTCTATGAAGACATTATGCCTAATGCCGGACGTTTGGTAAAGAATGTGATGAAAAAGGCGGAAGAGAATAAAGCTGATGTAGTAATTATGGAATTGAATACTTATGGTGGCCGGGTGGATATTGCCGACACCATCAAATCTATTTTACTGAATGCCAAACCATTGGTGGTTTCCTATATCGTCAACAATGCCATTTCAGCCGGTGCATTCATCTCCATAGCTTGTGATAGTATTTATATGAAGGAAGAAGCCACCATTGGTGCAGCTACCGTTGTCAGCGGAGCAGACGGTCAGCAAATGCCCGATAAATATCAATCCGTTATGCGATCTAAAATGCGAGCTACCGCCGAAATGCAAGGAAGAGATCCTGATATTGCGGAAGCTATGGTGGATGATAGAGTCCACATTCCCGGTATTATCGATTCAGGAAAAACCTTAACCTTAACTGCTAAAGAGGCTTTAAAATATAACTACTGTGATGGTATTGTCACCAATTTAGACGGTGTCATTGAAGCTTTAGACATGAAAGATGCTAAAGTAATAGAACACGAATTAACCGCTATTGATAAGATCATCGGCTTTTTATTAAACCCTGCAGTGAGCAGTATATTAATGTTGTTGATTTTTGGCGGATTATATTTTGAGCTTCAAACTCCGGGCATTGGTTTCCCATTGGCCGCTGCCATTATTGGTGCCACACTATTTTTTGCCCCTTTATATCTTCAAGGATTTGCAGCCAGCTGGGAAGTGGTATTATTCTTTGTGGGAATAGCATTTCTAGCGGTTGAAATTTTTGTTCTTCCGGGATTTGGCGTGGCAGGTGTTATCGGTTTGCTCCTCATTGTTTCTTCCCTGACTTTCAGTTTAGTTCAAAATGATGTATTCGACTTTACATTTACCGGTTGGGATGAAATTGGTGTAGCCTTGTTTCGTGTAGTGGTAACATTATCAGTCGGAATTTTAGGAATGGTAGCATTTGGAGGGTCACTGTTCAAAACACCTGCTTTTCAGAGGATCATGCTGAAAGATGAACAAAGAGCTTCAGATGGATATGCCATTCGAAAATTAGACTTGGATCATTTGGTGGGCATCACAGGAGTTGCCATTACTGACCTTAGAACTTCCGGTAAAGTTGAAATCGAAGGAGAAATTTACGATGCACTATCAGAAGGTGGATTCATTGATGTAGGCAGTTCCATTAAAGTAATGAAAGTAGATGTTAATACGCTATTGGTAAGAAAAATCGATTAATTGAAAGTATTAGGCATTATTCCGGCGCGTTACGATTCTATTAGATTTCCGGGCAAACCATTAATTGATATTAATGGTCAATCCATGATCCAAAGGGTGTATCAGCAATCTATCCAATCAAAAGTGCTTAACAAGTTGATTATTGCAACAGATGATCAAAGAATTTTTGATCACGTTACCACTTTTGGAGGTCAAGTTGAATTCACCAGTAATCAATGTAAAAACGGAACAGAACGATGCGCTGAAGTACTTTTACATAAAGCATCTGAAAACTATGATGCGGTGATCAATATTCAAGGCGACGAGCCCATCTTAAATCCTGAACAGATTGATCAATTGGCTGACTTATTGCTTAACGGTAAAGACATTGCCACATTAGCCCATACATTGGCAGAACAAGAAAAACAAAATCCCAATATTGTAAAAGTGGCTGTTGGCGAAGATAATGTGACTATCGGCTTTTCAAGGGACTACGATTTTTTACAAAACCAATCGGATAAGATCTATAAACATATTGGCTTGTATGGTTTTAAAACTTCCATTCTAAAAAAAATAGTTCAGTTACAACCCACGCCAAATGAAGTGTTTGAAAAATTAGAACAACTAAGATGGCTAGACCATGGATACCAAATTCAGGTTGGCATCACCAACCATCAAAACTATTCGGTTGATGTGCCGGATGACGTTATTAAAATTTTAAAAGTGCTAAATAAAGAAGGTTAAGCACGTTCTAACATCAAACTAAATTTCAAAAGAATAAAATTTACGTACCTTTATGCTCCATAGCAAGCATTCTTAGTTATGGCAAAATATATATTCGTTACAGGTGGCGTTACCTCATCATTGGGTAAAGGAATCCTAGCTGCCTCTTTGGCGAAACTACTTCAGAGCAGAGGACTCAGAGTAACCATCCAAAAATTCGACCCTTATATAAATGTAGATCCGGGCACCATGAACCCATATGAACATGGGGAATGTTATGTTACGGAAGATGGAGCAGAAACAGATTTGGATCTCGGTCATTATGAGCGTTTCTTGAATGTATATACCTCGCAAGCCAATAACGTCACTACCGGTCGAGTTTATTTAGACGTGATCAATAAAGAAAGAGAAGGTAAATTTTTAGGAAAAACCATTCAGGTAGTTCCACACATCACTAATGAGATCAAGCGTCGGATGAAGCTTTTAGGAGATTCCGGCGATTATGATATTGTTCTTACAGAAATTGGTGGAACAGTAGGTGATATTGAATCACAACCATTCTTAGAATCCATCAGACAATTGAGGCAAGAATTACCTAAAGAAGATTTTTTGGTAATGCATCTTACCCTAGTGCCTTACTTGCGTGCTGCCAAGGAGCTAAAAACAAAACCCACTCAGCATTCTGTGAAAGAATTAATGCAATTTGGTATTCAACCTGATATTTTGATCTGCAGAACAGAAGTTGAGTTGCCGGCTAATGCCAAAGATAAAATCGCCAGATTTTGCAACGTAGATTACGAATCGGTCATTGAAGCCATTGATTCTAAAACCATTTATGATGTTCCTTTGAAGTTGAAGGCCGAAAAATTGGATCAGATCGTATTAAAAAAGCTGAATATTACAGATTATAAGCCACTTAGAATGAAAAAGTGGACTGATTTTCTGGAAAGACATAAACATCCAAAAACGAAAGTAAAGATTGGTATTATCGGTAAATATGTTGAGTTGCAAGATGCTTATAAATCTATTTACGAGTCATTCGTTCATGCCGGTGCCGAAAATGAATGTAAGGTAGAAATTGATATCATTCATTCGCAACAATTGAATAAAGGGCAAGATATCGCCAACAGATTGAAAGACCTGAATGGTATATTAGTCGCTCCAGGATTTGGCATAAGAGGTACAGAAGGAAAAATCAGAGCGATACAATATGCCAGGGAAAACAACATTCCATTTTTTGGAATTTGCCTGGGAATGCAAATGGCAGCCATTGAATTTGCAAGAAATGTGTTAGGGTTTGAAGATGCCCACAGTACCGAAATGGACAAAAAAACCAAGAATCCGGTCATCTATATTATGGAAGATCAGAAGTATATTAAAAATATGGGAGGCACCATGCGTTTAGGTGCATTTGAGTGTAAATTAAAGAAAGGAAGTAAAGCCCATCAAGCTTATAAAAAATTAACCACATCGGAACGACACCGACATCGATATGAATTCAATAGCGAATACACCAATCTATTTTGTATCAATGGCTTTTTACCTTCCGGAACTAATCCACAAACCGGATTAGTTGAAATTTTGGAATTAGACAATCATCCATGGTTCGTTGGCGTTCAATTCCATCCCGAATTAAAAAGTACAATTCTGAATCCTCATCCATTGTTTGTTGCATTTGTGGATGCTGCCAGAACCGATATGCTTTCCAAGAAAAAGGAAAAGAAAAAAGATTAAGACAAAGCATTTGATATAAGTTTGATGTGCTTTTATCCTTTAAGTCATCAATGTAATTTCAATGTTTTATATTCTATCTCCTCTTCTTACACCTTTAATCAAATTTTACATTAAGCAAACTTTGAGCAATGTATCTTTGCACCGTTTTTTAGATAGAGAAGTTAAGATCAATGGATAAAAATTCGTTAATAGGCTGGACACTGATTGCAATATTGATGGTACTCATGATGAATACCATGAATAAAAACGGTAAAAAAAGGGCGGCTGAGGAGCAAGAAAAGCAAAAAACAGAAGAAGTTAGGACAGCAGATACCAATAATGTATCTCCAGCCATAAACAATAATCAAACATCTACTCAGGAGGTTACTACTCTATCTGACAGTGCCAAACAAGCCATCAACAATAGTTCTTTCGGGATTTTTGGCAATCAGGCTAATGGCAGTGAAGAAAACCTAGTGGTTGAAAACTCAGTAATGACCATCACCTTTACAAATAAAGGCGGAATACCTAAAAGTGTTATTCTCAAAGATTATAAAACGCATGATCAACAACCATTAGAGGTATATTCACTAAAAAACGGTGAGTTTAGTGTCAAACTTTTTGCGAATACTGGAATAGGAGAAAGAAATATCATAACCGATTCGTTGTATTTTTTACCAAATAAAAGTATTGACGCAGAGGGCAATATTATAGTAAGTTATAAATTATTAGGAGCTAACGATCAATATTACGAACACCGATATATTATTCCTTCTGAGGGTTATTTATTGGATTTTGATATCAAAATGAATAATCTTCAAAATTTTATAACCAAAGATTATTTTACAATTCTGTGGAAACAAAGACTGCAAAGTCAAGAAGGCAACTTAGCTACAGAAAAAATGTATTCCTCTGTTTATTATGCAGATAAGCAGTTAAAGGTTGGAAAAATTGGATACCGAAAATCTACAGATAAAACACCTAAAGTGGATTTACAATGGGTGAGTTTCAAACAAAAATTTTTCAATAGTACATTAATTGCAAAAGATGAGCCATTTGACAACAGTTCATATATCAGTAGTGAACAAGCTGAAACCGATGATGATTTTGTTAAAGATCTTTCATCAGAACTTGGTGTTCAATACAACAAAAGCAACAATGTAAATTTCCCTATGCAAATGTACTTTGGTCCTAACAACTACAAAGACCTAAAAGCACTGGATATAAATTTGCAAAAGGTGGTACAAATTGGTGTATCCGTTTTCCGATGGGTGAATTTGTATTTGATTATGCCCACTTTTAATCTGTTAAACAACAAGATTTCTAACTATGGTATCATCATCTTATTGCTGACCATCTTCATTAAGATCATCGTATTCCCGTTTACTTATAAGTCTAACCTGTCCATGATCAAAATGCGGGTTTTACAACCTGAGTTGGCAGAATTGAAGAAAAAGTACGGCAAAGATCAAGCGAAAATGGGTCAGGCACAAATGGAATTGTATCGAAAAGCCGGCGTAAATCCGTTAGGAGGCTGTCTGCCGATGCTGTTTCAAATGCCCATATTGATTGCCATGTATCGTTTCTTTCCTTCTTCAATTGAGTTAAGACAACAAGGATTTCTTTGGGCAACCGACCTTTCTACCTATGATTCCATTTTCTCCTGGACACAACAAATTCCTTTCATCAGTCAGATATATGGCAACCATATTAGTTTGTTCACTATTTTAATGGCGATTACCTCATTTTTCTATACCAGGATTAATAGTCAGAATACACCAACAGATGACAGTAATCCTATGGCAGCTCAAATGAAAATGTTCCAATATTTCATGCCGTTTATGATGTTGTTTATCTTCAACAAATTCTCTGCGGCATTGAGTTACTACTATTTCTTATTCAATTTACTTTCAATCGGGCAACACTATATCATGAAAAAATTCATGATCGATGAAGATAAGATCCATGCTGAAATTCAAGCCAATAAAAAGAAGGTTAAAACCAAATCAAAGTGGCAGCAAAAAATGGAAGAAGTGTTGAAACAACAAGAAGCACAAAGAAAAGCCAGAGGGAAGAAGTGAGCTTGAAAATCCAAGGCTTGAGGCTCAAATTCAAATAGATTTGCTTAATAGTTCGGCTCTTGCCGAGCGTTACTATTGATTGGCTTTTAGCCAACTTGGAAAAATTCAATTTCAAGGCTCAAACTCTTCTAGCGTCTAGCGTCTAGCGTCTAGCGTAAATTAAAACAAAAACGGATAAAGCACTTTAAAAGGAATTTCTATATCAATAGATTCATAATAATCCTGTAGCTGCCACTTAGGTCCTTTTGAAATTGCCTTTTTGATCTCATCAATGCATTGCTCATTCTCTATTCCAAATAACTCCAAAAACTCTACCTCTCCTGTTTTATAGACTCTAAACTTGATCAATACTTCCTCTAAATGATCAGTATTCTTATAACTATCCACCAAAACTGTAGAAGATGCTCTTAAAAACTGCTTGTACTTCAAATAACCGCCTTCCGGCTTTCCTTTCCTTTTGTATTTGGCTCGCACCAATGAATTATAGTCCTCCATTGGTGGATTATAAATATCCGCTTTATTGATCTCGTATTCCTTGATCACCAAGTTACTGGTAACATTATTGGTCTTAAAAGACTTATTCTGACTCGTTGCTTCGGTTTGTGATTCAATACCTTCTACATTAACAACATCATTCCCGATCATTGAATCTTTAACATATGGTTCCGGATGATTCGGATTAACACCACTACTAATATTAATATCAAATGCTGTAATTGGAATTTCGTTGGCCAATTCCTTTTTAGCATCATCATAAACCTTATCTCTCAATTGATCATCTGCCTCATCATTAAATTGATTGGCCTCCTGCTCTGTCATACTAATAAAAACAGACTGTTTTAAAGTGTTTGCTTCTTCCTCAATTTGGTTTTCTTCCGAGGATTCTGCTATTAAATCATTCGTTGCATTCTCATCATTAACGATAACAATTTCTTCCTGCTCATTTGTACTTTCTAACTCAGTGGTGGCAACCGAATGATCCATTACAATCTGTTCTTCACTTGTATTGTTGTCCAAATCAACCTCCGCCAAAGAATGTGTTGGCTTATCGCCTACTATTTTATTTTCTGTGACTTCTTCCAATAAGTCAGCTTTCATATCTGCAGCAATTTCTTCCTGTTGAAATGTCTT
>JAGQYH010000499.1 GCA_020436175.1 Bacteroidota bacterium | reverse complement strand
ATAAAAATAAGCAGATGAATATTTATATTCGATAGGTTCATTACATAGCTGCCATTTATCTTGTATTGGATTTGTATGAATATATTTTAATTTTTGCTTTATAAAATCTATTGTACGCAATTCGATGGCTAATGCGTCTCTTTGCCAAAATTCATAATTTTTATTTTTAGAATTAACATAAAATAGATTTAAATTATAATCAGCATTACTTTTTATTTGCTTTTTGAATTGATGTGCAGTATATTTAAGAAAAGATACATCAGGCATTTCTTTTCCATTTAATTTTAGATTTTCTATAATGAAATGTATATGATTAGGCATAATTACAAATGCATATATTTTTAAGTATTTATTTACTGAAAGAAATTCTAACGAATCTAAAATAATATTTTTATAGGACTCTATTTCTAATAAGCGTATCCATTTATTAATAGTTGCTGTCCAAAAATAGATTTGGTTTAGCTCCATATTAGATTGACGTATATATTTTAGACATTCTTCTTTCATTTGTTTGGTAGAGCTATTGTAGTTTTCGAAGACGAGAGCCAATACAAAAAAGATTAGTTATTTTATTTGTCATTTTCGAGTTTATATCT
>JAGQYH010000498.1 GCA_020436175.1 Bacteroidota bacterium | reverse complement strand
TTTGAACAACCTATTGCCGATCTACTCATTCAATTAGATAAACTTCAAAAAGTTGGAGTAGATGGTGATATCAGTGTGTCTGCTTCTGTTAAACAGATCAAGCAAAAAATCAAAAGTAAGCGAAAAGAGATCTATGCTGAACTTAGTCCTTGGCAAAAGGTTCAGGTAGCTCGACATCCTGACAGACCTTATACGTTGGATTATATCAAAGGTATTTGTTCAGAATTTGAAGAATTTCATGGCGACAGAAATTTTGGAGATGATCATGCGATTGTGGGAGGTTTAGGCAAAATAGACGGACAATCCGTAATGATCATAGGCCATCAAAAAGGCAGAGATACCAAGCAAAGACAATTCAGAAATTTCGGCATGGCCAATCCGGAAGGGTATCGGAAGGCCATGCGCCTCATGCGTTTGGCAGAAAAATTTGATATTCCCATTGTTACTTTAATTGATACGCCCGGTGCTTATCCCGGCATTGAAGCAGAGGAACGCGGACAGGCACAGGCCATTGCGCAAAATTTGTACGACATGGTGCAACTGAAAGTGCCCGTTATCAACTACATCATCGGCGAAGGAGCCAGTGGCGGCGCATTGGGTATT
>JAGQYH010000497.1 GCA_020436175.1 Bacteroidota bacterium | reverse complement strand
CTTATAATAATATAAGTACCCGGCTTAGCAGCTAACTGTATATAGATGAAGAATAAAAAGGAGATCAACCGAAGAAGGACATTTGCGATCATCTCTCACCCGGACGCAGGTAAGACTACGCTTACTGAAAAGCTGCTGCTTTTTGGTGGCGCCATACAGGTGGCAGGTGCTGTAAAAAGCAACAAAATAAAGAAACATGCTACCAGCGACTTTATGGAAATAGAGAAGCAGCGTGGTATATCAGTGGCTACTTCAGTTATGTGCTTTGAGTACAGGGATACACTCATCAACCTGCTGGATACGCCGGGTCACAAAGACTTTGCTGAAGATACCTACCGCACGCTTACCGCTGTTGACAGTGTAATACTGGTGATAGACGGTGTGAATGGTGTAGAAGAACAGACACGACGCCTGGTGGAGGTTTGTCGCATGAGGGATACGCCTGTTATCGTTTTTGTGAACAAAATGGACCGTGATGGCAAATTCCCTTTCGACCTGCTGGATGAAATAGAAAAAGAACTAAGCATCAGCCTGCACCCCATGACATGGCCTATAAATATGGGTAAAGAATTCAAAGGGGTGTATAACCTGCATGATAAAAGCCTGAACCTGT
>JAGQYH010000496.1 GCA_020436175.1 Bacteroidota bacterium | reverse complement strand
TTAAATCAATCACTAATGAAGGAATACGATGAAGCGAAGGAGGCTTTAAGCCAAGAGGATATTGAAAAGTGTATTTCTATTTTAGAAAAATTAGTAGCGGAAACCGATCAGATCTTTGACATACCTAAAGATAGACGGGTGGCATTATTAAGGGCGGCCGGCCAACTTTCAAGACCGGAAAGAGATGAGTTAAAACGTCGCAGAAAAGATGGTAAAAAAGCCGCCCGACGAAAAGAAAAGGAACGCGACAAACACGCCAGAAAAGCCACAGGCATAAGAAGTGCCAGAGAAGCGCATATTTTCGAAGCGCCAAAAATGTTAGCCGCTGCCAAAATTGAAGATCTTGAAGAACGCGTTTTACTTTCTCCAAGAAACTGTTATGTGTGCAAAACGGTTTACAATAAACTCCATCACTTTTATGATGCCATGTGCCCGAGTTGCGGCGACTTCAATTATGCTAAAAGATTTCAAACCGCAGATCTCACTGATCAAGTAGCTGTTGTCACCGGTTCCAGACTTAAAATTGGCTATCATATCACCTTGATGATGTTGAGAGCCGGCGCTACTGTAGTGGCTACTACTAGATTCCCGGTTGACTCGGCCTTGAGGTTTTCC
>JAGQYH010000495.1 GCA_020436175.1 Bacteroidota bacterium | reverse complement strand
GAAAACCAAAACCTTAAACTAAAATTAAATTCTGCCAAAGTATTTTGGTTCGGTAGTTCAGCTGGTTAGAATACCTGTCCCGAGGACTCGGGAGGGTCGCTGAAAACCAAAACCTTAAACTAAAATTAAATTCTGCCAAAGTATTTTGGTTCGGTAGTTCAGCTGGTTAGAATACCTGTCCCGAGAATTCGGGAGGGTCGCTGAAAACCAAAACCTTAAACTAAAATTAAATTCTGCCAAAGTATTTTGGTTCGGTAGTTCAGCTGGTTAGAATACCTGCCTGTCACGCAGGGGGTCGCGGGTTCGAGTCCCGTCCGGACCGCTTAAATTTCCCACGGCATTTTATGCCAAATGGGTACAACGAATTCCAAATAGCTCTAATTCCGATTAGGGCTATTTGCATTTTAGACCTGACCAAACGTGGACAAATAGGGTCAATTAATGCCAAATCGGGTTTGCACTTGTTATTGCACTTTAGCCACAGTCTGTCAATTGATTTTTTAACCATTAAAATCATTGATAGATGAAACCAATACGGTTTAACCTGATTCACAGTTCAAAACGTAAAAAAAAGCTGCGCAAAGATGGTACGGGGCCTGTCTGGGTATGCGCATACCAGGGAGG
>JAGQYH010000494.1 GCA_020436175.1 Bacteroidota bacterium | reverse complement strand
CAGAAGTAGTTGCTATGATTACTGGTATTCCTGTAAAGCGTGTGGCTGAGAGTGAAAGTAAAAAATTAACTCAAATGGCTGATGATTTGAAAAAACAAGTTATTGGACAAGATGAAGCAGTTGCTAAAATTACAAAAGCGATTCAAAGGAATAGAGTTGGATTAAAAGATCCTAAAAAGCCCATTGGTTCTTTTATTTTCTTAGGACCAACTGGTGTTGGAAAAACAGAGTTGGCTAGAGCATTAGCAAGATATATGTTTGATACGGAAGAATCACTTATCAGAATTGACATGAGTGAATACATGGAAAAATTCTCCGTTTCAAGATTAATTGGTGCTCCTCCTGGATATGTTGGTTATGAAGAAGGGGGACAATTAACCGAAAAAGTTCGTAGAAAACCATATTCTGTTATCTTATTAGATGAAATTGAGAAAGCTCACCCTGATGTTTACAATATTTTATTACAAGTTTTAGATGATGGACAATTGACTGATGGTTTAGGCAGAAAGGTAGATTTCAAAAATGCAATTATCATTATGACTTCAAATATTGGTGTTCGACAATTGAAAGATTTTGGTACTGGCGTTGGTTTTACTACAAACACTATCAAAGAAAATCAAGATAGTTTGACTCG
>JAGQYH010000493.1 GCA_020436175.1 Bacteroidota bacterium | reverse complement strand
GCTACATCTTGAGTTTTGATTTTATTATTCTCGGCTGATGTGGCGTTCGTGTACGTGTCTTCCTTCACCTTTTCCTCGCTCAGGTGAACGACTTCTAGAATATTCCTCTTCTAATTTATTGGCTATGCTAACAGCAGTTGCTAAAGGGTCCACTCCTTTTAATTCCCTCAGCTTACTACAATTTTATTATAATTTTTTTTTGAATCTTATGTACCGCTTTTTAAAAATTTTCATGGCTTCAAGTTCCTTATCTTTTTCTGCTAATTTTGCAATTAAAATGTCGTTTTATTCTTTTAAATTTTGTTGTTGTTGTTGTTGTTGTTGTTGTTGTTGTTGTTGTTGTTGTTGCTCCTCCTCCTCCTCAGCATGCCTGTTTTTAATTTCTTCGCTTTTTTCTTCTCCAGCTCACACTCCCTCCTCTTTTTTATTTCTTTTTACTATTTCCTCACACTCTTGAAGCTCATGCCGCTGTTAGTTTACAAGAATTTCTTGCTTTTGGAGCTGTTAATGCCTCTGGTCTAGCAACACCTGATATTTTTGTATAAATTGTAGTTCTTAGCGCTTTAGCTACGCTTTTTGCGTATAGTACAATTAAACCAATTTTTAGATATCCCTTGAAGCCATAGTATTGCCTTA
>JAGQYH010000492.1 GCA_020436175.1 Bacteroidota bacterium | reverse complement strand
GGGGGAGCTAATAGGCTCTGTATATTCAGCGAGTGAAGCTGATTATGAAAAAGTCGTGACTGAGGCTCAAAAAGTATTTAAAGAATGGCGTAAAACACCAGCTCCTAAAAGAGGTGAAGCAGTTCGAGTGATAGGAGATGCGCTTCGTAAACATAAAGACGCGCTCGGGTCATTGGTCGCTGCGGAAATGGGTAAAATCAAATCCGAAGGTGATGGCGAAGTTCAGGAAATGATAGATATGGCTGATTTGGCAGTGGGAATGTCCAGACAGCTATATGGAAAAACCATGCACTCTGAACGCCCCGGGCACAGAATGTATGAACAATGGCATCCACTCGGAGTTGTTGGAATTATTTCAGCATTTAACTTCCCGGTAGCTGTTTGGTCTTGGAATGCTTTTGTAGCGGCTGTTTGTGGAAATGTTAGTATCTGGAAGCCCTCCCCTAAAGTTCCATTGTGCTCCATTGCTGTTCAAAACATTTGTAATAAAGCACTCGAAGAAGCCGGCTTTCCTCCAATTTTTATGCTTTTCAATGATGGTTCTAATGAGCTGGCACAAAAATTTGTTGACGATTCTCGAATCAATTTAATTTCGTTTACTGGCTCTTGTCACGTTGGAAAACGGGTTGGAGTACAAG
>JAGQYH010000491.1 GCA_020436175.1 Bacteroidota bacterium | reverse complement strand
TCAACATTCAATTAGAAGCCTGAAAGACAATTCTATAATATCCATTTATTGTGATCTTAAAGCCACTTACCAATCTAAAAACATCATTACGGTTTTAGCAGCTATTCAACAAATCAATCGATATACAACTTTCAAGATCAATCAAAAAACTATAGCTAAAGCCTTGAGTAATGTTATTGGACAAACTCATTTTTGGGGCAGATGGCAACAAATTAAGGATGTTCCCCGAGTCATAGTTGATTGTGCTCACAATGCGGATGGTATTCATGAAATTAATCATCAGCTATCCGTTGAACAATACCAAAATTTACATATCATCTATGGTTGTGTATCGGACAAGGACTTAAATACCATTACATCAATATTGCCCACTAAAGCTAGATATTATATTACAGAACCTCCTCTTCCAAGGGCAAAACCATTTGAAGATACACGCCAAGCATTCATAAAAAACAATTTAAAAGTTGAATTTGCGGCACAAGATCCTAAAATCTGTTTGTCAATGGCATTGAAAAACGCTGACAAAGACGACCTTATATTAATTACCGGCAGTGTTTTTCTGATAGCATGCTTTCTTGAAGATTTGAATGTAAGATAATGAGAATCAATGCTTCCCATTTTTTTTAGATGTTGTTGTAAATT
>JAGQYH010000490.1 GCA_020436175.1 Bacteroidota bacterium | reverse complement strand
CCACGAGTCAACTCTTTGAGTTTTTCGTAAGCACTTTCAACACCATAACGACGCATCACCGTTTGAATTGGTTCTGCCAAAAGTTCCCAATTGTTATCTAAATCAGCTAACATGGCATCAGGGTTGAGTTCCAGTTTACTCAGACCTTTGCTGAGTGAAGACCAGGCAATCATGCAATGCCCGATTGCAGTTCCGATAGAACGAAGAACAGTTGAGTCTGTTAAGTCACGCTGGAAACGCGAAATTGGTAATTTTTCAGCCAAATGTTGCATCAAAGCATTTGCCAATCCGAGGTTGCCTTCCGCATTTTCAAAATCAATCGGATTGACTTTATGCGGCATGGTTGATGAACCAACTTCGCCTTTGATGACTTTTTGTTTGAAATAATTGATAGAAATATATCCCCAAATATCTCTGCATAAATCAATCAATATCACATTGATACGAATCAGTGCGTGAAAATATTCGGCTATATAATCATGTGGTTCGATTTGTGTGGTGTAAGGGTTGAAACTGAGATGCAACTCTTCTACAAACTCCTGAGCCAGTTTCATCCAATCCACATTAGGATAAGCCACGCGATGAGCATTATAATTGCCAACGGCACCATTGATTTTTCCAAGAATATCAATGTTTTCCAAT
>JAGQYH010000048.1 GCA_020436175.1 Bacteroidota bacterium | reverse complement strand
GATCGGCATGACTTTCCTCCGATTTATAAAGATATTCTACTTTGGTGGTCGTATGGGATTGACTTAAAGTAAAGCTGATGGAAGGATTTCGGGGTAATTGAAAGCCGTATTTTCCCCAATATTTGATCAACGCTATGTTGGATGGACTCTGCCAGGTAACACTGCCATCGGCCAATTTTAACTTGCTTTGATCTAATTGTTCCGGTGAAACGGTGAAATTCAAATGGTGCATAGCTCAGTTATTTTCGCTTAGAAGTTGTTTTCCTTGATGAGGTCTACAAAATATTTTACCTTTCTCCAATCCGTATCCGGATAAACACCATGCCCTAAATTCACAATGTGGCGTTGACCTTCAAATCGCTTCATCATTTCTGCGGTTTTTTTCTTTATCACCGACTCATCCGCATATAATACACAAGGATCCAAATTGCCTTGTAATGTTTTGTCGTTTTTAACCACCGCTTTAAAATCTTCTATGGAAGTTGCCCAATCCAATCCCAATACATCACAATCCAACGTGGCCAGATCCTCCATGCTAAAATAAGCTCCTTTAGCAAAAACAATAGTAGGCACTTGCTTGATAGCTTGGCTAATTCTTTGCAAATAAGGTATGCCAAATTGGGCATATAAATCTTGATCCAAAATACCTGCCCATGAATCGAAGATCTGAACAATATCTGCTCCGGCTTCAATTTGCATATGAAGATATTGGATGGTCGCAGCCGTGATCTTACTCAATAATCGATGAGATAATTCAGGTTGAGTGTATAACATCTTCTTCGCTTTTGAAAATGTTTTAGACCCGCTTCCTTCAATCATATAAGAGAATATTGTCCAAGGAGCTCCGGCAAAGCCAATTAAAGGCACACGGCCATTCAATTCCGCTTTTGTGATCGTTATTCCTTTTTTAACGTAATCCAGTCGCTCAGTTACCCCATCCGTTTGCAAAAGGTCAATATCAGCAGCGGTTTGAATGGTTTTTGGAAACCAAGGGCCTTTCTTTTCGATCATTTCATAATCCAATCCCATCGCTTCGGGGATCACTAAAATGTCCGAAAAAATGATGGCTGCATCTACGCCTAAAATGTCCACCGGTTGAAGTGTTACTTCACAAACCAGCTCTGGTGTGGTCACCAGTTCTTTAAACCCTGAAAGCTTTTCCCTGATCGCTCTATATTCCGGCAATATTCTTCCGGCCTGACGCATCACCCAAACAGGAGCTCTTTCAACGTGCTCTCCTTTGGCAGCTCTTAATAATAGGTTGTTTTGTAGCATGCCGCAAATTTAGTCAATTGAGGTCGAGTATGCGTTCAAACCATTTACTATTAAGTATTTAGTAATTTGGTATCGCCCGAGTTTTCTCCAAACCGGTTGCTTCTGTCTATTGCTTGGCTCTGGTAATGGCATTTTTTAAATAAGTGACGTCATTGTTCAATTGCATCAGCATAATGCCTCCTTGAATATCCTGAATAACCGCCATAGATTTCTCTTTAGCGGCTTCCATATCATCGAAACGGAGGTAATACAATTCTATCAATGTATTGGAAAGGAGGTGAATAAAAGCTGCAAGTTCTTCCTTAAATATGGGTTGATTGGATGTTTCTAAAAGTGTATTCCCAATGATGCAACCGCCCAACCGAATGTAAGTGGATTCAATTTTTGTAAGTAATTCATTCAAAATGGCATTGCTGGGCAAATCGCTTTCAATGGTTTTAAGGATGATTTCTTCTTGAAAATAATGATGTGTTGCCAGTAAAACCGATCGCATCAATTCTTCCTTACTCTTAAAATAATAATAGAAATGTGCCTTTTGTATTTGGCAGGCATCTGAAAGCATTGCAATGCTAGTAGCGTGATAGCCATTCTTTAAGAACAATATTCCCGATCGCTCTATAATTTCTTCTCTGGATGTAACGACCTTGGGCATGGCAGATCAAGCAATTGATTGATAAGCCTCGTGAAAAGTCTTTACTACCTCACCGGCAGGGACTTTCTCTACTATATTTCCAACTCCTTTCCCTGCTTGCCATATCTGATCATATCCGGGACGGTTCACTACTTTTTTGTGCTGTTCCATTGATCTAAGCAACAAAATGGTTCTCATTAGCTTTTTAGTGGAGGGTTGCTTTAGCAGGAAACTAAAAATCGGATTCACCATTAAACCTCCTTTTTCAATATCCGGTGTTCTAATAACGGAAGAGATTGTTCCGGCTAATTTATTCGTCCAAACTATATCGTTTTCATTGGCTCGAATGATAGCTTCCTTATAGCTTTCAGGCACTATGCATTCATTCGTGGCGAGAAAACGGGTTCCCATTTGTACTGCTGCGTAGCCCATCTCAAGTACCTTTATAAAATCGGTTTCATTACCTACGCCGCCGGCACAAACTAGTGGCAACTTCAAATCATGTAATTCATTCATCATGTCTTCCGGCGAAGCCAATCCTGTCTGACCACCGGCACGATTGTTCACACAATTCAATCCATCCACACCGGCATCAATGGCTTTCTGTGCATACTTTCTGGTGGTGATATCATGGTAAACTACAATTCCATTTTGATGCGCTCTGTCCACCACCCATCGTGGATTGCCTAAGGAAGTAAGGAAAAATTTAGTGCCCTCTTCAATGGCAATATCCATCCATTGATGTAATCTTTTTTCGTAGCGCTTATTGCCTGCTAAAAGGGTGAAATTTACGCCAAACGGTTTATCAGTCAAAGATTTGATCAGTTGAATTCCCTCTCTAAAATCGTGCTTGTAGACATAAGTCATGGTGATGGGCTGCACCACCCCTAATCCGCCGGCTTCCGATACAGCGGCCACCAATTCGGGGTTGGAACCGGGATACATAGGACCGCACACTACCGGTGTTGCCACCTTAGTGTCGATTAAAAATTGATTTATCATTTTATTTTATTGAACGTTCGTTAAATATAATATATAATTTTAAAATAAAACTTTGTTCTTTAAATATCTCCGTCATATTTAAGAAAACATTACTTCAACACGTTGAACTATCTAAACTGTATAGTTTATGTATTTTTATCAATTCAATGCACGCATTGCATTTTAAATTTTAACTGTAAGATTATGTCTCATTCAAAGTATCCCCATCTCTATGAGCCACTTGACCTAGGCTATGTAAAATTGAGAAACCGAACCTTAATGGGTTCTATGCATACCGGATTAGAAGAAGCTCGCGGCGGATTAGAAAAACTGGCTCGTTTTTATGCCGAAAGGGCTGCAGGAGAATGCGGATTGATTGTTACCGGGGGTATTGCTCCTAATTTTGTAGGCGGTGTAAAACCTTTTGCTGCCAGATTAACTAATAAAGGTGGAGCCAAAAAGCATAAAGTCATTACCGATGCAGTGCATGCAGAAGGCGGACACATTGCGATGCAAATTTTACATGCCGGAAGATATGCTTACAACCCTTTAAATGTTGCGCCTTCCAAAATACAATCTCCTATTACGCCTTTTGGCAAACCGAGAGCGTTGAGCAACAGAGGTGTAGAAAGCACCATCGATGATTATGTCAATTGTGCATTAATGGCAAGAGAAGCAGGTTATGACGGAGTAGAGATCATGGGCTCTGAAGGTTATCTGATCAACCAATTCATCGTTAAACACACCAATAAAAGGACGGACAAATGGGGCGGAGAGTATCGCAATAGAATTCAGTTTCCTATCGAGATCGTAAGAAGAACCAGAGAAAAACTAGGTCCGGACTTCATCATTATCTATCGTTTATCCATGCTGGATCTGATTCCCGATGGCAGTACATGGGAGGAGATCGTGCAGTTGGCCAAGGCAATCGAACAAGCCGGTGCTACGATCATCAATACGGGAATTGGATGGCATGAGGCCAGAATTCCAACCATTGCTACCATGGTGCCAAGAGCAGGATTCTCATGGGTAACCAAAAAAATGAAAGATGAGGTAAGTGTGCCATTAGTAGCCACGAATAGAATTAATATGCCTCATATCGCTGAAGAAGTATTGGCCAGCGGTTCTGCAGACATGGTTTCAATGGCCAGGCCATTTTTGGCAGATTCCCATTTGGTACAAAAAGGCCGATTAGGCAAAGAAGATGAGATAAATACCTGTATCGGATGTAACCAAGCTTGCTTGGATCATGTATTTAAAAATACCTATGCCTCTTGTTTGGTGAATCCCAGAGCCTGCAACGAAACGGAAATCAATTTTGACCGTATTAGGGTTAAAAAGAAGATAGGTGTGGTAGGGGCAGGACCTGCCGGTTTGGCTTTTTCTACTTATGCCGCCGAAAAAGGGCATGAAGTGGTATTGTTCGAAGCCGGTAATGAAATCGGTGGTCAATTCAATATGGCCAAGGTTATTCCGGGTAAAGAAGAGTTTTACGAAACCATACGATATTTCAACAAACAGATAGAATTGACCGGTGTTGATCTTCGTTTAAATACCAAAGCAACCGCCGACGATCTGATCAAAGAAAAATTTGATGAAGTAATTTTGGCCACCGGAGTAAAACCAAGAGAGATCAAAATGCCGGGAATCGATCACCCCAAAGTGTTGACCTACATTGAGGTTTTAAAGGATAAAAAACCGGTTGGTGATAAGGTTGCGGTGATAGGTGCCGGAGGTATTGGATTTGATGTGTCAGAATATTTAGCGCATTCGGGTGAGTCAACTGCACTAAATGCTGCCAGTTTTATGAAAGAATGGGGTGTTGACATGAACAATGAAGCCAGAGGTGGCATTGAAGGCATGCAACCACAACCGGAGCCGGCTGCCAGAGAAATAACGATGATGCAAAGATCGAAAGGCAAATTAGGAGACGGACTTGGAAAAACGACAGGTTGGATCCACCGTTCTTCTCTAAAAAAGCACAAGAAAGTAGCCATGTTGGATGACGTCCAATACATCAGCGTTGACGATACCGGATTGAATATTTTGAGAAACGGTAAAACGGAAACAATTGAATGTGACAACGTGATCATCTGTGCCGGACAGGAGCCGTTAAGAGATCTTCAAGCACCGTTGGAAGCAGCGGGTATGAAAGTCCATTTAATCGGAGGAGCAGATGTAGCAGCACAATTAGATGCCAAAAGAGCTATAGATCAAGCAGCAAGATTGGCGGTTACGGTGTAATACCGATTTATTAACTTGCAACAAAAATGTAATGCGCCAGCCCAAATTAGTTTTTATTTACACCGTTATTGCGGCGATATTTTTTCATGTGCTGGTTTTCATCAGCATTTATTTGGGATGGTTTGGAATAGCTGATGGAGTGGGCAATAATTTTTGTGAAGCCACCAGAGATGCCCTCATTAAACAACCGGCCAACACGTTTTCAAACATGGGCTTTTTGATCGCCGGTCTTGTTGCTGCCTATCAGATTTCTGCCGGTAAGTTTATGCAGTATTCGAAAGCTCTTACCAAAACAATATTTTTCCCAACGTTTCTTTGTATTTGTATTGTATTTCTATCCCCCGGATCCATTGCAATGCATGCCACAGAAACCCATATCGGCGGCTATTTTGACATGTTAAGTATGTACCTGATCGCCACAATAGTGCTCACCTTTGCGCTGAAGCGGTATTTTAGACTTAACTCCTTTTTATTCTTACTGGTTTTTATCGCCGCCATGGGCGTTTGCCACCTTTTTCATTATTCCACCTATGAATTTCCGATAATGAAACATGGAGGCAGTTTTATTTTTGGTGTTTTCTTAATTGTAGGTATTCTGTTCGAAATATTAAATGCCAGAAGAAAAAGTGTCGATATCGAAAAGAAATGGGTGTTTGCTACGTCGATCACCTTTATTGTTGCTTTTGCCATTTGGCATATCGGATTGAATAAACATCCTTGGTGTCGACCTTATTCTTTGCTTCAAGCACATGCCATTTGGCACATGCTAGATGCTTTGGCGGCCTACTTTTTGTTTAGGCTGTATGTTTCTGAAAATAGCGCCTCTAGCAGTGCCTCGCCTTCAAAGTGATTCAAACAAAGTTAACTTCCGGCGTTAATTTAACTCCAAACTTTTCCATTACTGAGTTTTGGATTTTTTGAGCCAACTGTTCCAACTGCTCTCCTCTTCCTTTGCCTTTATTTACTAATACCAATGCTTGCTTATCATGCACCCCAATATCTCCATCCATAAAACCTTTCCAACCACATTGCTCGATCATCCAACCGGCAGGGATTTTAATAGTATGCTCATCTACTGTATATCGCGGCGCATTGGGATGAGTGAAAAATATCTCTTCTGCTATGTCATTCGGTAACTCCGGGTTTTTAAAAAAGCTTCCTGCATTCCCTATCTCTTTAGGGTCCGGTAATTTCGATGAACGAATATCAATCACCGCATGATAAACATCTTTGATCACCGGACGATCAATACCTCTAAGGTTCAAAACTTCCTGAATGGCACCATAAGCAGTATTGACTGCAGGCTGTTTATCCAACTTTAAGGTTACGGAAGTAATGATGCCTTTCCCTTTTAATTTATGCTTGAAAATACTGTCTCTATAACCAAACTTAACATCATTGCTATGATATGTCTTATTGGTGTGGTCTTCAAAATTGAAGAATTCAGCGCTTTCAAAAACATCCTTCAACTCCACTCCGTAGGCGCCAATATTTTGAATAGGAGCAGCTCCAACGCAGCCGGGAATCAAAGCCAAATTTTCAATACCTCCCCATCCGTTTTCAACACAATAGGTCACCACTTCATGCCAAATCTCACCCGCTTGGATTTTTAACCAAACATGGTCTTCATCCTCCTTTTCGATCATCTTACCGGTGATATTGTTCTTAATCACCAAGCCATCAAACACTTCAGATATCAGTAATATATTGCTTCCTCCACCAATTACCAAGTGCTTTCCCTCCTTAAACCTTTCGTGTTCGAGAAGAAGAGGCAGTTCAACCGTGTCGGTGATTTCTACAAAATACTTGGCCACACTATCCAGATGGAATGTATTATAGGATTTGAGTGATATGTTTTCCTGGATATCCAAATATTGAATGCTATGCATCGCAAACCTAATAGAAAATAAATGAAATTACGGTGGCAATGATAAAAATTATCGGAACCAAAAATACGGTTGTTGTAAAAAGCAACATCATGGTTTTTAGAATTGTCTTTCCCCAACTTTGAGCATAAGTTCTTTTATCAGCAAAAAGTATGTACAAAAATAGCAGCGATAAGGTAATCCATAAGGGAATGTGAAGATGGACAAGTGTTAGCAGCACTAACACGATCAATACGAAGAAGAGAAAACTAAAAAGATGCAGCGAAAAAATGACATGCTCCACATAAAATCGTTTCCTTCTGACATATAGCATTTTTAAAATGGCCGCAAATAAGGGAAGAAACAAAAACAAAGAATAGGAAAGAGAGTTCAAAAAGACACCTATCAAACCTATACCTTTCTTAGCATTTACCTTCAATGCTTGATTGATAGTAAACTGAGCCAATTTTCCTTTATCATAAAAAAAAGAGTCAACTGCAGTTTGAACTGAAGCACCATTTTCAATTAACTCTTCAGCTCCTTTCCATTTGTTAAGCGTGGAACTGTCGTCTAAACTAAAACTCATTCCCGGCACACCCTGAATTTCCTTTAACTCCTTCAGGTCGTCATTGGTTTCCAGTGAATCTTGTATGGTGAGCCATACATTGTTTACATTTTTTTTAGCCTCTCTGACCTTAACATCATCATTAACTTTGAAAACACTATCTTCTTTGATGACGGTTGGCAATAATAAGAACAACACTACAGAGAAAAACAGATACATTCTGAAAGGCGATAAGTTAGAAGCGCGTTTTCCATTGAGATAATCTACAGTTAGCTGCCCCGGTTTAAAGATTAGCTTCGGTAAACTATGAAAGGCTTTAGAATCAAACGAGAACATAGAGCCTAAAAAATCGCTCAAAAGTTCCTTCAGTGTAAAAATGCGCTCCTCATGTTTTTGACCGCAATGGGGACAGTATTGAAAGTCATAATTATAAGATCTTTCACAATTGGGACAGGTATAGAAGGACGGCTCAGACACTATCCAAAATTAGCAAAAGTTCGACAGAGAAGGTCAAATTATTTTAATCTGTTCAATCCTGCTTTGGCTTCTGCATCAATACTGTTCTTGTATTCATGATCGCCGTAGGTAAAGGCTTTTTTGTAGTATTCTTCCGCCTTGGACATGTTTTTTTCCTTTTCATAGATATTGCCCAACTTAATACAGGAATTGGGGGCAAAATAGGCATCCAACGAACCGCCACGCTCAATTGTTCTCAAATATGCTTGTTTAGCCAATTCCAATTCATTCATTTCGTGCAGAATTCTCGCCTTTCTGTAACTATATTCTACCTTTTCCATTTCATTGGTCAACTTGGCCTCATCCATACCTTCAATGATCTTCAAGGCTTTGGAGTAATAAGCCCCATCAAATAGCAACCTGGCCTCTAACAATTGTTTATTGGGTTTGATTCCTGATTTTACTTCTGCCAAGGCCGATTTATCCTCATCAGTGACTGCTTCTCCTTCTAAGACCGTCATTTGTACATGATAATTGTAACTGCTCGAATTTCCTTTCAACAAATAGAACCACGACAATTTTCGATGGGCTTCTTTAATGAAATTCTTTCCCTTGTATTGCGTAACATATTTCTTTAGATAAATGTCGGCATCATTATCCAAACGGTTCAATTTTGCCGACCCTAAGTAAAAATCCAAGTATGGAAACGGGAAGTATTGAGGTCCTTTTGGCCTATTTTCCAGCAATTTAATTGCTTGATCGTTTTTGCCGGTGTACATGGCTATACTGCTGGCCGCAAAGCAGTGGGTCAAATTCTTATCCGGCTGTAAGGCATTGGTATTAATGATCTTCCAAGCTTCCTTTTCATTTTTGTTTAGGTGGAGTTGTAACATGGCATACATGATGAGCGCTTCGTCTTTAAAAATAAAATTCTCATCCTTGATCGCTTGTGCCAATTCTCCCATGCCTTGTGGTATGGAACCTTTCATTCCGAAAACTTTAGCACCGAATTTATATTTATCAGGTATAGCTCCCAATAGCGTGTGTAGCACGCCTAAGCTTTTTAGATTGGGCTTAAAATCCGGAAATTTCTCTGCATTCTCATTCAGCAATTTATAGGCTTTCTTGATCTCCAAAAATGCTTTGATGTATTCTCCGAATTTCACTCTGGTAAACGCCCATTGCATATAAATCTCTGCTTGGGTATATAAATAGTAAGGAGAATCTTTATCACCGGATTTTAGAATATCCAATCGTTTGTCTTTGTTGCCTTCGCGTTCCTGGAACATGGCATCTTCTTCACTGATAAAAAGAGCCAGAAAGTCAATATAATTCTCCAGAAAAGTAGGGACAAGGTTTTGAGGGTTTTGAGATTGTTCGGCTGCCAGTGTTCTTTCTGCTTCTGCGAACCGTAGTTCAAAGATCTGCTGATAAGCTTTTAGGCAATGTTCATTAAACTCATAAGATTGAGCGGACACCTGCTGACCCATCAACCATAGGCATAAAAAAGTAAGCAATCTGTTCATCATTTCTGAGACCCCTATTTATTGTTTAGATATTCATTCCACACGGAGTGTTGCATTCATCAGGACAAATATCATTCCCAAAGTAAAATTACTGAATAAAAAAGGCTTCCCAATATTGGAAAGCCTTCATGTTTGGTTGTTTCTTAAAACTTATTATTCTTCATCTTGATCTGCAGACACTAGAATTCTACCGCAGTGTTCGCATAATAAAATTTTCTTTTTCTGTCTGATTTCCATTTGCATTTGAGGAGGAACTTTACCAAAACAGCCACCGCAAGATTCTCTTTCTACTGCTACCACTGCTAATCCGTTCTGGTAATTGCTTCTTACTCTTTTGTAAGCTTTAAGCAATCTGTCTTCAATGCTTTTTTCAACCTTCTCCGCTTTTTTATTCAGTTTGGTTTCTTCCTTTTCAGTTTCTGCAACAATTTTCTCTAATTCCTGTCTTTTTTGATCTAAATTCTTCTTGTAAGCAGCCAATTTTTCTTCTGTTTCAGCCAACAATTCTTCAGAAGATTTAATAGTAAAATCAAATTCCTTAATCTTTTTTTCATGTAACTGAACCTCAAGATCCTGTAATTCCAGCTCTTTTGTTAGTGCATCATACTCTCTATTGTTCTTTACATTGTCTAACTGAGATTTATATCTTTCAATCAAAGCATTGGATTCTTTTATTCCATTTTGACGCTCAACGATCTCAGCCTTCTTGTCTTCGATATCACTTTTGATTTTAGCTATTCTTGTCTCCAGACCAGCTATATCGTCCTCTAAGTCAGCCACTTCCATTGGCAATTCACCTCGAAGGATCTGAATTTTATCCAATTTAGAGTGAATCGTTTGCAGCTCATAAAGCTGATTTAATTTGTCTTCTATTGTTAACTCTGCTGTTTTAGTCATCTCACAAATAATTTATTGGATTCGTGTTATATTTTGATAAACGGACGGCAAAGTTATCAAATTTTTGAGACAAAATATCATAAATCAATGCCGATGTAAACTGCTCGCTTTCATAATGTCCGATATCGGCAATTATTATCTTTCCGTCAGCATCAAAAAACTGATGATATTTAAAATCTCCTGTGATAAAAATCTGCGCACCGCTTCTGATGGCATTTGGCAATAAAAAGCTGCCTGCTCCTCCACAAACTGCCACCTTTTTAATAGATTGATGCACCAAATCTGTATGACGAATACAATCAGTTTTCATTTGCTCTTTCACCTTTTCCAAAAACACTTTTGCCTCCATAGGTTCGGGCAATTCCCCAACCATTCCCGAGCCAATTTCAGGGTGAAGATTATCTAGTGAAATTATCTCGTAAGCCACTTCCTCATAGGGGTGTGAAGTCATCAATGCAGATAAAACCTTTGCTTCCTTATCCATTGGAAAAAGCACTTCCAGTTTTACCTCCTTTTCGTGATGTCTCACCCCTTTTTCACCAAGAAAAGGTTGACTGGCATCACTGCCTTTAAATGTGCCTTCGCCTGAACTGCTAAAGCTGCATTCGGAATATTCTCCGATACGACCTGCGCCGGCTTTAAACAAGGCATTCATAATCTTCTCCTGATGGTCCGTCGGAACATAAGTGTATAATTTTTTCAAAACACCTGACTTTGGTGCCAAAACCTTTGTGTTGATAAGCCCCAGTTGATCTGCAATTTTTTGGTTGACACCTGCTTTTACATTATCCAGATTGGTATGACAGGCATAAATCGCTATGTCATTTTTGATGGCTTTAATAATAGTTCTTTCAATGTAATTTTTGCCGGTGATGGATTTCAGGCCAGAAAACACGATGGGATGATGAGCAATGATCAAGTTACATCCGGTTTCAATGGCTTCTTCAACAATGATCTCAATGGCATCCAGCGTTAACAGTACTCCGGCACATTCCCAGCTGCTTTCCCCTGTGATTAACTGAGCATTATCATAGCTCTCTTGATAGCTTCTCGGTGCTACTGTTTCCAAATGTTGCAAAATTTCATTGATTTTCATCTTACTTCTTTGTGGCTTCAAAAATAATTTAAATGGTAGGGTTTTTGGAATCTGAGCAATGTATTTCGTGATTATTGCTAAATTAGTTTACTTTGTGAGGCAATAATTGATCAACGATTATTCATGATTCCAAATTTACAGAAATGAAGATTCAATCATTATTGAAATATACTTTTCTACTTTGCTTTTTACTGAACTTTTTTGATGGTTTTGCACAATTCAACGGCAAATACACCTATATAGGAGAATTAAATGAAGACATAGCGGTGTTGGACATCAAATCAGGCGATTATGTATTATTTTCTATTCATCCCGGGGATAAATTCATATACGATAAGTTTGGAAAGCAAGTTTGGATGCCTGATGGAAAGTTTGGAAAAGTGGATGAAAAAATGGTTGATAGAATCCCAAATTCCAAATACTTTAAGTTCAACTATTCATCAGATTTTTTTACATTACACGAGGATAACGAATTGGTGAGAGCCGTAAAAGCCAAAGGTTATAACTATCAGGAAATGTTGAATAGCAGTATTGCAGGCAATACAGATCAATTACAACAAATGTTTTTGTTGATGAATAAATTAGAAGGAACCGCTTTTGAGTTGCACAAATCGATGCTTTGGCGCGTATTTAACCGATATGAAGACAAAGACTTTGCAACGTTTTTAGAGGAACAACCGGAGGACTTGAAAAAGATGATCAGTACATTTTTAGTAAAGCCCTCTACGTTGTGGCCAATTGAAGATGAAAAAGAATATTATCATCTGTTTTATCCTCAAACCTACAGTATCATTATGAAATATAAGGATCTGTAATCTTTTCGCAGGGATGAAGGATCCTTAGGAGCCTCGCCAAATGGCGAGGTTTTTTTTGGAATAACATTTTTCTTTTGAGAAAATACCGCACTCTTAAATTAACCGAAAGTTAGCCTCCACAACATCATAATCTGCTAATACAAATCCTGTGGCTGATCCTTTTATCACATTCTTGCAATCTGATAATTGGTCCTCAAAACCATAAAATAAATTCTATTTTTACCACATGCCTGTCTGGAAATATTTAATGTGGCCATTAGCCTTAATTTGGGGATTCTTTGCTGCCCTTCGCAATTGGCTCTACGACATTAATTTTTTAAATGGCGCAGAGTTTGAAGTGCCCAGCATCAGCATAGGAAACCTTAGCATGGGAGGAAGTGGCAAAACCCCTATGACGGAATATTTTATCCTTCATTTCAAAGAAGTCTTTAACATTGCCGTTTTAAGCAGAGGCTACAGAAGGAAAAGCAGTGGCTTTAAAATTGCCAAAACCAATGACAACTATACCATCATTGGTGATGAGCCCCGACAAATAAAGGCTAAATTTAACGACATTGTAGTGGCCGTTGGTGAAAGCCGAGCCATGGCTATTCCGCAAATCATATCGCATGCTCCTCAAACCAATTTGATCATTCTGGACGATGCCTTTCAGCACAGATCGGTAAAACCGGCTTTAAATGTATTGTTAACGCCTTATCATGAACCCTTTTGGAAAGATCATCTTTTCCCGATGGGTTGGTTAAGAGAACAGCGAAGCAACAGTAAAAGAGCTGATATTATTATGGTTACGAAATGTCCGCAAGATTTCAATGCTTCGGATGAGGCGAGAATCAAAAGTGAATTTCAGCCCGATAAGG
>JAGQYH010000489.1 GCA_020436175.1 Bacteroidota bacterium | reverse complement strand
GTCATTAGTCCTTCAGTTGGGATTCAACTTCTTGATAAGGAAATCGTAGTCAATGAAGACAGATCGGTTTCTTCCCGTGCTCGATCCTTCTCACTCGACATGAAAGAAATAGACATGGAAATACCTGGCACATATTATTTTCAGATAATCCCAAACATGTCGGCAGGCAGGGTAAATGGAATAGGGAAAGTTGACTACGAAATTGTTCGAGAATAAATTTATTTGAGACGGTTTCAGATTTCTCAAATTAATTTACATTTGCAGCCCCAATGATTACCAAGGTCCGGTAGTTCAGTTGGTTAGAATACCTGCCTGTCACGCAGGGGGTCGCGGGTTCGAGTCCCGTCCGGACCGCTCAACAGAGTGTCAAATCACTACAAACCCTTGTAAATCAAGCATTTACAGGGGTTTTATTTTTGGTGACCACACCAAAGAATACCATCTTTTTGCAGATAATAGGTGACCTATTCGGTGACCTAATTCTGCTCCTTCCACAGGTCACCTACTTAGTGTGTAATTTCCTGAATTTCAGCGCATTAATACCCGTTTTTCTCTTGAAAATTCGGGGTCAATTCCGTATCTTCAATAGCGAAATAAGTAGGTCACCAACAACTTAAATCATGTCAAACACTTTCTCCCTTCTCTTCTATG
>JAGQYH010000488.1 GCA_020436175.1 Bacteroidota bacterium | reverse complement strand
CCATTTTACCGGAGGAGTAAAATATTTTTTACGGTCGGACACCAAAATACATCCTCCATGCATCTTAATAATAAAGCTGATTAGCGGAATTGCCCATTAGTGACGACATATTAATTAAGAAGTGCCAACAGTTTGACAGCAATGCACAAAAAGTGATCTATGATCGCTATGCGCCTGCTATGTTGGGGGTTTGTCGGCGATATGTAAGAGATTGGATGGAAGCCGAGGATGTCCTATCTAAAGGATTTTTCAAGGTTTTCACCAAGATAAAGCAATACCAGTTTCAAGGCAGTTTTGAAGGATGGATTCGAAAAATCATGGTCAATGAATCGCTGATGCATTTGAGAAGAAGAACAGACTTTAACCTTACGTTGGAATCCTCCAATTTGCAATTGTCTGCCGATCAGCAAACCGATGACCTAGTGAACGCCAACAGCATTTTGGAACTGTTAAACAAATTGCCGACAGGTTATCGAACGATATTCAACCTGTATGTGATCGAAGGCTACAAGCACCATGAAATCGCACACCAACTGGATATTAGCATCAATACTTCAAAATCGCAATTGATAAAAGCTCGTAAACGATTACAATTATTGATCAATGACTCAAAAATAAAAACAGGATGACTGACTTTAAAAACATAGATGACCTGTTCAAAACT
>JAGQYH010000487.1 GCA_020436175.1 Bacteroidota bacterium | reverse complement strand
GATGCCTATTATGAATTGGATAAGATCAATAGATATTACAATCAATACAAGGATAAAACCGCTTTGAAATATCAAGCGAAGGAAAAAGGAACCAATCATATTTTATTGGATTTTAAGCAAGCTTATAATGTGGTGTTACCGCCTAATTTTTTGGAAGCCATCAGTGAATATAATTATGAAAGATATGTAGATGATTGGAGCAGATTATACCGAACCTGGACAGACACCTTTGAGTACGACATGGCGATTTTGGTAACCGTAGAAGGGGTTGATATTAGTCCGGAGCACGTGAAAGAAACGCATTTCCACGAAGAAAAAGAAGTACAAGACGGTACGCAACCTTTGGTGGATGCCGAGGGCAACTATGTAGTGGACAGTTTGGGTCACATTATTCAAGTGCCTAAATATAGGACGCTGTACTGCCATGTTACTGAATGGGAGCAAAACAAATCAGCTCGTATTTTTTCTACCTTTGAAATTTACGACAACCGCTACCAGCAAAAGGTTGTCAATCATCGAATTGAGGATAACACCTATTTTTCTAACAACTATGCCAGTGCTAATGGTCATATTGAAATTTTGGATAATGATCTTCGATACAAACTGAACAAAAGACCGCTACCCTTTCCGAACAATTTTGAAATGATCATGCAAACATCGGAAAATCTA
>JAGQYH010000486.1 GCA_020436175.1 Bacteroidota bacterium | reverse complement strand
AATCATAAAATGGAAATAAAAGTATTTAAGATCGGTGGGCAAATTGTTGATGATGCAGATCAATTGCAACAGTTCATTACTATACTTTCCAAAATAAAAGGCAAGAAGATATTGATACATGGTGGCGGTAAAATTGCCAGCCAGCTTTGTATGGATCTAGGCATTGCACCCAAAATGCATAATGGTCGGAGAATTACAGACGAATCTACCTTAAAGGTAGTGGTAATGGCTTATGCCGGCTGGATCAATAAAAGTATTGTTGCGCAATTGCAGGCCAAAGATCAAAATGTCATAGGTTTGACCGGTGCCGACAGCAATTTCATTTTAGCACATAAAAGGCAAAATAGTGCAATAGACTACGGTTTTGCAGGAGATATTGATAAGGTAGATGCTTCCGTTTTGGAAACTATATTAATCAGGGATCAAACTCCGGTTATTGCGCCTATTACTCATGATGGAAAAGGACAATTGCTCAATACCAATGCCGATACTATTGCCAATGAAATTGCTGTGGCATTAGCATATGAACACAGCGTTGATTTGTACTATCTGTTTGATAAAAAAGGTGTTTTGGTCAATAAAGAGGACGAAAATTCCTTGATCAGTAAAATAAAAATTTCAGAGATCAATGACTTGATTGACAAAGGTATAATTGTAGATGGTATGATACCAAAAATACA
>JAGQYH010000485.1 GCA_020436175.1 Bacteroidota bacterium | reverse complement strand
TAAAGTATTTAAGATATTTGGAATCAGAAGCCCGACAAAGAAATGAAACGCAGATTTTCATGGAAACACCTTTTCGGAACAATAAAATGATTGAGACTATTTTAAAAGTTTTAGATAACAAAACTTCATTGTGCGTGGCAGCCAATATTACCGGTCAACATGAATCCATACAAACCAAAACTATTGGGGAATGGAAAAAAGTGACTTACGATTATCATAAACAACCTTGCATATTCCTAATTTTGTAACCTTGGTAAAAGTTTATTTTGATAGTTATAGATGATATATTGGTCAGTGATGATGTTATCCAAAAGCAATTTGTTTGCGACTTGAAAAAATGCAAAGGAGCTTGCTGTGTAGAGGGTGATGGCGGTGCTCCGTTAGAAGTGGATGAATTGAAAATTTTGGAGGATCAATACGAAAAAATTGAGCCTTATATGACGGAGGAAGGCAAGGCAGCAGTGGCTGAAAAAGGCAAGTATGTTTTTGAGAAAGATGACCAATACACCGGTTATGGCACTCCATTGATCGGCAACACCGGTGCCTGTGCTTTTGTAAATTTTAATGAAAAAGGCATTGCCTATTGCAGCATAGAACAAGCTTATAATGATGGTATTATTGATTTTCGAAAGCCCATCAGTTGTCATTTATATCCTATCAGGATCAATGAGTATAAGCATT
>JAGQYH010000484.1 GCA_020436175.1 Bacteroidota bacterium | reverse complement strand
CGGATTACAAGGGTTAACACTGCTTGCCTTGTATTTGTTTGGCTTTGGAATGGCTATTTTCTCCGCCTTCTTGTTAAACAAAATGATCAAAATAAAGAGCAATAATTTCTTTGTGATAGAAATGCCGGATTATAAATTACCGTTGCTAAAAAACGTGTTTTTTACCATTGTAGAAAAAACAAAGGCCTTTGTTTTCGGTGCCGGTAAGATCATTTTGGCCATCTCAATCATTTTATGGTTTTTAGCGAATAATGGTGGCAAAGAATTTAAGCAGGCTGATGCCATTGTAATGGAAAGAGTTGAGAATGATGCACTTACTTCAAAAGAAATGGAACAAGCCGTTTCCTCGTATAAATTAGAAAATTCTTATATCGGAAAGATCGGCAAATCAATTGAACCTATTATACAACCTTTGGGCTACGACTGGAAAATAGGCATTGCGTTACTGACCTCCTTTGCTGCCAGAGAAGTATTTGTGGGTACTTTGGCCACTATTTACAGTATTGGCAATGTAGAAGATGAGTCTACCATTATTCAAAGAATGAGCAAAGAAACTAATCCTGCTACAGGCAAAAAGCGTTTCAATTTAGCAGTCGGACTCTCACTTTTAATTTTCTATGCCTTGGCCATGCAATGTATGAGTACGTTGGCGGTAGTAAAAAGAGAAACCAAAAGTTGGAAGTGGCC
>JAGQYH010000483.1 GCA_020436175.1 Bacteroidota bacterium | reverse complement strand
ATGGGTGTGGCTGCACTTCCTTCTTCATTTCCAATGAAATGATAGCCACAAGGGCCAAATGTTACTTCTGTCGGACCGTAAGTATTAATGATCTTTATGGACGGCGACAATTTTCTGAATTTTTGAAATGACTTATTTTTCTTGGGTTGTAAACCACTTAAAATACATTCGAGGTATTTAATCGTATCGGGAGTGAAATGTTCCGCTATCTTATCCAATAAAGTTGGAATAATGAACATGATATTGATCTTTTGCTGATATAAATAATCAACCAATTGATCCGTCCGAACCAGCAGATTCTTAGGAATAATGTGTGCTGTTCCCCCAAAACAAATCGTTGAAAAGATCTCCTCCACGGATACATCAAAACTAAAAGGCGCTCCAACTGCTCCAATTCTTCTTAAAGGAAGATCAATATAATCCCGGATAGCGTATAAAAAGTTGACCACATTTTGATGTGAAATAGGAACGCCTTTTGGCCGCCCACTTGATCCGGAAGTAAACATGATATAAGCTCTATCCGTAGACTGACACGTAAAATGAACCGGACTTTCATCGGAATGAAAATCAATATTCTCCCATAATAACTTACGGATGTGATACGCTTCCATGTCCTTACCAAGTGCTTGATTGGTGATCAACCGGTCGATTCCGGCTTCTTTAATCATTATTTCCAACCGTGCAGCAGG
>JAGQYH010000482.1 GCA_020436175.1 Bacteroidota bacterium | reverse complement strand
AACACCTTGTGCGACACACTGATCGATAATATTACCACTTACTTCTGCTAAACGATATACGTTGGCTTCTCTTGATCTATAATCACCACCTTTAATGGTGTCATAAAATAACCGATAAATACTGTCGCCGTCTCCTTGATAATTTTTGGCTGCATTGATACCTCCCTGAGCAGCAATGGAGTGTGCTCTTCTTGGAGAATCCTGAAAGCAAAAAGCTTTTACATTGTAACCCAATTCTGCTAAGGAAGCAGCAGCAGAGCCGCCGGCTAAACCGGTTCCAATTACAATAACATCTATTAAGCGTTTATTTGCCGGACTCACTAATCGAATGTTATTCTTGTGATTGGTCCATTTTTGATCAATTGAACCGGCAGGTATTTTAGATTTAAGTGTAGTCATTATTTGACGATTAAATTTATAGTGATCTTACATAATGGAAAAGAGCAATAAAAATAAATCCTAACGGAAGTATGATTGCATAGAGTTTTCCAAGTGTTTTAATTGTCCCTAAATATTTAGGATGCCTTAAACCAACGGATTGAAAAGCAGATTGAAATCCATGTAACAAATGCATCGCCAATAAAACAAAAGCGACAACATAAGCCCCTACTCTTATCGGATTTTCAAATTTCACAACTAATTCATGATAATATCGGGTTGGGTCTTCCGGATGCGTTTCCACATATTTATG
>JAGQYH010000481.1 GCA_020436175.1 Bacteroidota bacterium | reverse complement strand
AAAATACATTCCGCTAAAACATCATAACCATTGCTGTTTAAATGGCGATCAATATCCCAATAATACTTTTTATTGTATTGCCCATTACTCAACATCAAATTGTTAAAACAAGGAGGTGTGTAGATGATATTGATGTTGGAGGTGTACGCCAAATGTTCCATAAAGCTGTCCATGTAGGTGTGGCCGGCCAACAACTCTTCATCGGTCGGGATTAGAATCACGGCAAATGCCGCATTATTGGCAGCTGCAAATGACGACAATTTATGAATGGCTTCTTCAAGGATATCATACGCCTTTTCCATTTCCTTATTCATTTTTTCAACCGTTTTTAACTCATAAGTGTAATGAAAAACATCCATGGATATGTGCCGTACAATGTAGCTGAATGCAAAAAACGGTTCCCATCTCGGTCCATAATTGTACTTCAATTCGCCATCGGTAAAGCGATCAAAACCACCGCGCATGGAGATGTCGGATGGTTCTGTATTATTTATACAAAGTAAGACCAGATCGGGTTGATACTTCACCAATTTTTCCAATATATAATATCCGTCTATCGGGTCTGACCCCGCAACGCCGGCGTTCATACAATTGAACTTTTTATCTTTGTAGACATTATTCAATTTATCTTCCAATAATTGAGCCCAAGTAGAGTCTTGCGGCGCACCAATTCCTTCAGTATAGGAATCTCCTAAACACAACACCCT
>JAGQYH010000480.1 GCA_020436175.1 Bacteroidota bacterium | reverse complement strand
ATTTTTTTAGGGTTGTGCATCAGTTACTATTGTTGTGAGTTGCTTTCAAAATTGTAATTTCATGTGAGATTGAACAACAAACAATCACTTCACCATTGGAATAGTCCGGTTGTGAGTTGCTTTCAAAATTGTAATTTCATGTGAGATTGAACAACAACAAATGATTTTTCATTTTCTATGTGGATGTTGTGAGTTGCTTTCAAAATTGTAATTTCATGTGAGATTGAACAACAACGGCGGTTTTGTGGTACTTCCCCAAGGCGTTGTGAGTTGCTTTCAAAATTGTAATTTCATGTGAGATTGAACAACTAAAAGTCAGGAGTTCTTAGATGCCAACTTGTTGTGAGTTGCTTTCAAAATTGTAATTTCATGTGAGATTGAACAACTACTGTATTTCTTTATGTTTTCATGGTAGTGTTGTGAGTTGCTTTCAAAATTGTAATTTCATGTGAGATTGAACAACGACATTTTCTTGATCATTGATACAATTGTAGTTGTGAGTTGCTTTCAAAATTGTAATTTCATGTGAGATTGAACAACGTGATCGTGGATTTGATAATCGGATTGGCGTTGTGAGTTGCTTTCAAAATTGTAATTTCATGTGAGATTGAACAACTATATGTTGAAAGGCAATAGAGTGAACTTAGTTGTGAGTTGCTTTCAAAATTGTAATTTCATGTGAGATTGAACAACACTGTAATAAAAAATCCCAATGGATTG
>JAGQYH010000047.1 GCA_020436175.1 Bacteroidota bacterium | reverse complement strand
AAAGGACATATTATCAACTTGGCATCGTTGGCAGGCCATGAAGTGTATCCGAACGGTCACGTTTATTGTGCTACTAAACACGCTGTCATTGCTTTGTCAAAAGGCATGCGCGTAGATATGGTAAAGGATAACATAAAGGTCTCAACCATTAGTCCTGGAGCGGTTGAAACCGAGTTTTCGTATGTTCGGTATAAAGGCGATGAGGAAATGGTAAAAAGTAAATATGAAGGGTACGAACCCTTAACTGCGAAGGATATTGCCGAATCAGCCTATTTCATTGCTAACCAACCGGCACATGTAAATATTGAAGAAATCTGGATTCAGCCCACTGCCCAAGCCAATCCTTACATAATTGAACGAAAAGATTAATTTTTGAATTATAGTAGTTAGATTGTAAAAAACAATAAAGATGAGCACAGAAACGCAAAAAGTACCGGTAATGATCTATACAGAGGCTACGCCTAATCCGGCAACTTTAAAGTTTGTTTTAAATAGACCTTTGTTTCCAAACGACTATTATGAGTTTGAAAACATCAATGACACCGAAAATGCACCTCTAGCAAAAGCATTGTTTGAAATCGATGGTGTTATTGGTGTATTTATCAGCAATAACTTTGTGACGATATCTAAGAACGAAGATTGGATGTGGGTAGAGTTGATGCCATCGATCAAGGAATTTCTTAAAAACTATTTAGGTGACGAGCAACCGGTATTTACAGAGGATTTCAAGAAAACCAATCGAAAAGCAACCAATGAAATCGGTGCCGACGACTCAGATGTTGAAGTGAAAATTAAAGGCGTATTGGAGCAATATGTGAAGCCCGCCGTTGAAATGGATGGTGGTGCCATCAGCTTTGTATCTTTCGAAGAAGGTGTTTTGACTTTGGCATTACAAGGCTCTTGTTCCGGATGTCCGTCTTCCACTGTGACTTTAAAAGATGGCATTGAAAATTTAATGAAAAGAATGGTGCCTCAAGTGCAATCGGTGGTGGCGATGAATGATTAATTGTTCTTCCTTTGGAAGGGAATTATGGAAGTTTGGAAATTTGGACGCTTTAGGTTGAATATCAATTTTATGTTGATAGGAAAGTGAAAGTCAAAAAATTTAACTTTACACATCCACTAAAACTTATTAGCCAACTGTCCGCAAGCGGCATCAATATCTTTTCCCCTGCTTCTGCGAACCACGGCAGTCACTTTATGTCGCTCTAAATATTGGATGAATTGCTCTCTTTCACTAACATCGGTTTTAAGAAAGTCGGCTTGATCGATCGGGTTATATTCAATGATGTTTACTTTAGCAGGAACGCGCTTACACAGTTCTACCAATTCCTTGGCATCCTGCAATGAATCATTCACTCCGGCTAAAAGAATATATTCAAAAGTGATCTTTCCTTTGGTCTTTTCATAAAAGTAATTGAGGGCTTCTACCAAAACCGGAATATTATTTTGCTCATTGATTGGCATGATCTCATTTCGCTTTTCATCATTGGCGGCGTGTAAACTCAGGGCTAAATTGAATTTTACTTGATCATCAGCGAGTTTTTTAATCATTTTGGCGATACCGGCGGTGGATACCGTAATTCGTTTAGGCGACATATTCAATCCTTCCGGCGAAGTGATCTTATCGATGGCTTCCATTACATTTTTATAATTGAGTAATGGTTCACCCATGCCCATAAAAACGATATTAGTTAACGGTCGGTTGAGGTGTTTTAATCCCTGTGCATTGATCTCAACGACTTGATCGTAAATCTCTCCCGGATCCAAATTCCGCATTCGTTTCATATATCCGGTGGCACAAAATTTACAACTTAAACTACATCCCACTTGGGAGGAAACACAGGCGGTTGCCCGGTCATCGGTCGGAATCAAAACTCCTTCAATTATATTGCCGTCATGCAGTTTGAAAACGGTTTTGATGGTGCCGTCATTACTGTATTGTGCTTGGTGTAATTGAATGCTGTTAATAACGAATTTATCCTCCAACTTATCTCTCAGTGCTTTAGATAAGTTAGTCATTTCTTCAAAAGTGTGGGCAGATTTCACCCAAAGCCATTCATAGATCTGTCGGGCACGAAAAGGCTTTTCACTCATTGCGCCAATGGCTTCAATAAGTTGTTCCTTAGAAAGTAGTCTGATATCTTTTTTTGATGAAATGATGATATTGATATTTTAACTCTGCACGAAGTTAATGCTTTTTGGATGTAAAGGATATTTGACTATTTGTTTTTTGGTTGTTTGATAAGCAAAATATGGTTTTAGTCAGGATTCAATAAATGGCAACAAAAGCTATTTCCTATCTTTGCCATCCATTTTACTATTATTAAAGTCTATGAATAAATTTACAGCCGATAGAATTTTCCTGTCCGATGGTAGGATACACAATGATAAAGCCATCATTACAGATGCCAATGGCCGAATATTGGATGTGATTGATAAAAGTGATGCCGGTGAAGCTGTACAGCATTTACATGGTCTGTTGGTGCCCGGATTTATCAATACACATTGCCATTTGGAACTGTCACACATGAAAGGGAAAGTCAATACCGGTACAGGTTTGATTCCATTTATTGAAAGTGTAGTTACGACTAGAGGTGCCGGTGAAGAGGAAATTCAAAACGCTATCGAGCAAGCCGAAGATGAAATGCTCAATAGTGGTATTGTGGCTGTTGGCGATATTTCCAATCAAGTGGATACCTTCAGAGTAAAATCCACCAGCAAACTCAGATACTACACCTTTATTGAGTGTTTTGATTTTATGCAAGAAGAAAAAGGTCAGGAAACTTTTGATCAATATAAAGCGGTTTTCGATCAAATCAATTTGGCGGAAGGCAGCAAGATCAGTTTAGTGCCGCATGCTCCATACTCCGTATCCGATACCTTGTATAAATTAATTCATGAAGCTAATGCTGATGATGATACCATTTCCATCCACAACCAGGAAACACCTCCGGAAAATGAGTTGTTTTTTACCGGAAGCGGAGGTTTTGTTGACTTCTACAGAAGTTTTGGTGTTGAATTAAAGGGTTTTACACCTACCGGAAGATCTTCCATTCATAGTGCATTGCCCCATTTGAATCCAAAAAATAGAAATCTTTTTGTCCATAATACCTTGACCACAGAAGAAGATATCAGAGCCACACAAAATGTACTGCCTAATACTTTTTGGGCTACTTGTGCCAATGCCAATTTATACATTGAGAACAGACTGCCGAATTATCAGAATTTTTTGAATACCAATGCCAAACTCACCATTGGAACGGATAGCTTGACCAGCAATTGGCAGTTAAATGTTTTAGAGGAAATGAAAACCATACAAAAATTTCAATCGTATGTACCTTTGGAAACACTTTTAACCTGGGCGACAATCAATGGTGCGGAAGCTTTAGGATTTGATGATACGTTGGGCAGTTTTGTAAAAGGGAAAACACCGGGAATCGTTTTAATAGAGGGCATGTCAGCTAACAGCTTAAAAAACACCACATCCAAAAGGATTATTTAATCAAGCTAATCGAACAAACGAACCATGAATCTCTGTATCGATATCGGCAACACAAAGTCAAAAATTGGATTGTTTGAAGATGATCAACTTGTACGATCCTATTCCAGAAAGAATATATCAGCAACTTGGCTGTCCGAACTGTTACAGGCCAATTCCATCGCTGCTGCAATCGTTTCCAATACAAGAGATTGCCATTTAAGTTTAAGAAAAGAGCTGGAATCTTTACCGTTTTATATAGATTTAGATCACCACACTCGTCTACCTATTCAAAATCATTATGCTACTCCCGAAACTTTAGGTAGAGACCGATTAGCCGTAGTTTGTGCTGCTTCCGGGCTTTATCCCAAACAAAATGTATTGATCATTGATGCCGGAACCTGTATCACGCTGGATGCCGTGTCAAAGGAAGGAGATTATTATGGCGGAAGTATTCATCCCGGATTAACAATGAGATATAAAGCATTGAACAATTATACCGGGAAACTGCCGTTTGTAAAAAAGCAAGTAATGAATGAGTTGGTTGGGAATTCCACAGAAAATGCCATTTTAGCCGGGGTGTCTTATGCCATTATCAAAGAAATGGACGGGATGATCGATGATTACAAAGTTAAATATGGTGAATTAAAAGTTATTATTACCGGTGGAGACGCTTCCTTTTTTGTATCTCAGCTGAAAAGTCAGATATTTGCGCACTCAAATTTGGTCCTAGCCGGATTAAACAAAATATTGAAGTATAATGTGGAAAGCCTTTAGATGCTTTATTTTTGCGATAGCTACAATAACTGCCTTGCCTTTAGTGGCACAAGAAAGTACAGCTTATTCCAGATTTGGACTAGGACTTCTCAATGAGAATAATTTTATGGCCAGTAGAGCCATGGGTGGTTTGGGGGCTTCTTTTCAATCCACTGAAAGCATCAACTTTGCCAACCCTGCCAGTTATGCCCGCTTAAATCTTATTGCTTTTGAAGGCGCTATGACAGGAGGTGTCAATCGTGTTTCTTCTTATTTCGGTAGCGGAACAACGGGTAATGTAAATCTATCTTACCTCACGTTTTCTATGCCGGTAATGAAAGACCGTTGGGTGTCTTCTTTCGGCGTGGTGCCTTTTTCCCAGAAGGAATATCTGGTGTCGGATACCGTAAGCCTTTCAGAGAGCAGTTCTGTCGGCAATATTTTTGAAGGAACGGGAACACTTTACACGATTTATTGGGGAAATGGGTTTAAGCATAAGGATTTTTCCATCGGCTTTAACATTGGTTATTTGTTTGGTTCTATTGATGCCACCAGTTTAAGCATACCATTGGATGAAGATGGATTTTCAGATCCGTATTCATTTACCACAATTGAGCGAAACAAACTAAAGGCATCCGGTTTATTATGGAATGCGGGTGTACAATATTCTATTCCGTTACAAGATGTTGAGTTTGATAAGAATCAACACAAAAAACTAAAATTGGAGGTAGGCTTTGCCTTTAATTCCAGTTATAAGATTGGAAACAACAGCAGCGTGGAATCGAGCAAGTACTCGCTGTATTCCATATCTATTCCTACTAAGGATGATGGAGAATCGTACACTGATTTTATAGATGACCTTTTGGCCACTACGGCTGAAGCGGAATCATCCAATGTCAGCGGTGTAGATATTGATACTTTTTTGGCGCCAACCACAGCAAAAGTAGGTTTGAAGATGCCAATGAATTTGAATGGTGGTTTCACTTTTGTTAAGGTGGTAAGAGATATTACTTTTTGGAAAGCCGGTTTTGATGTAAAGTGGACGCCTTGGAGCCAATACAATGGTTTTGAAACAGGTGAAGGAGGTCAGTTATCCGATAGTTGGAGAATTGCCTTTGGTGGGGAGATATTTCCTTTGGGTGGAGGTCATCAGGAATTGCGTTCCAAAACCTTTTCACAGCTGAAATATCGGGCAGGTTTCTACTATTCTAGAACTTCTGTAACCGTACAAAATACGGCTATAAATGAGTTTGGCATAAACTTTGGAATAGCTATACCTATAAGACTAAGAATGGTAAACGACGACGGTTATTATGGGTACAGAAAGGTTCATCCTTTTTCACTTGGATTTGAAGTAGGATCCAGAGGAACCAAGGAAAACGACCTGATCAAAGATAACTTCGTCAGAATCAACTTAGGAATATCATTGAACGATAAATGGTTTGTAAAAAGAAAATATAATTAAAAAGGAAAAAGTAAAATGATGAAAAAAGCAATATTATATACGTTGATCTTGTTCGTCAGTTCTACGATGGTTTGGGCTGGCAGCTACGATGGGAAAACTTCATCTGAAGAAGTGGTTTTGATTACGGATCAATATCAATTTAACTGTAATAAATACGGAAAAGGGCCGGATAGCTTAAAATCCATTCAACAATACTCATTGTATAGAGAATATTTCAAACAAAAGAACTACAATGAAGCCATGAAGTTTTGGCCTTATGTTTACAAAACTGCTCCGGGTTTACATCAATACGTAATTTATAATGGGATTACCTATTACGATAAAAAAATGAAGGAAACTCCGGAAGGTCCTAAAAAGCAAGAGTTATTGGATTCATTGATCATGTTGTACAGTCATAAAATGCACTGCTATGGCGATGAGCTAAAAAACAAGTCTAAGATCGGATGGTTGTTACAAACATACAGACCGGATGCTACTGATGATATTAAAAATATCTATAAAGACGTAATTGACAAAGGTGGTGATGATGCCCCGTATTATACTTTGTATCCTTTCTTTGCCGGTTTGATCAACGATTTGGATAAAGATTTGATTTCTGCTGAAGAAGTGTTGGAATATAAAGAATTGATTCAGGGAATTGTGGATGCCAATGCAGATGATGAGAAGTATGGTGCTTTGTATCAGGCGAAAATGCAAGAGATCGATCAAATCTTTGAAACCAATCCCAAAGTGATCAGCTTATTTGATTGTAATGTAATGGGACCACAATTGAAAGCGGCTTATGAAGAGAATAAGAACGATGTGGCTTGGGTGAAATCAACCTATTACAAAATGAAAAAAGGTTGTGAAGACGATCCTTTTACCGAGCAATTGTTCTTGCAGTACATCAGTTTGGATCCTTCTCCAAAAAGCATGATGTACATGTACAGTAAAAAGTTGAAAGAAGGTGATAATAGTGGTGCTAATCAGTATTTGGATAAAGCCATTTCAATGGAAACAGATCCGGTTAAAAAGGCGCAATACATTTTTAGAAAAGCCAATGAATCTTACAGAGCATCTAACTATTCTGAAGCCAGAAAATTTGCCAAAGAAGCAATTGCCTTGCACCCTAATTACGGTAAAGCTTACTTGTTGATCGGTAAGTTATATGCTGCCAGCGGTAAATTGTGCGGCCCCGGAACAGGATGGGAAAGTCAAAAAGTAATTTTCCCTGCTTTGGATTATTTCAATAAAGCGAAAAGTGTAGATGATACCGTAGCAGATGAAGCGCAAGATTTGATCAACAAATACTGGCAGTATCTTCCTGAAAAATCAGAGTTGTTCATGAAGGGAATTACTGTTAATTCACCTATCTTTATAGGGTGTTGGATACAAGAAAATTCAACGGTTAGAGCAAGGTAAAAGTGAAAACAAATTTTTTAAAATATCAAAAGGCAGCGGGCTTATGGCTTAGCTGCCTTTTTCTATGTGTAGCAGTTTCCTGTAAAACCGACATGCAACGCGTGGATGCCTTATTTACGGATGAAGAAGTGCAATACGATGTAGCTTATGATCCGGTGATGATTTATACGGAAGAAGGTGAAAAAAGATTGGAAATAACAGCACCATTACTCAAAAGTTACAACAAAAATCCGCGGCGAACTGAGTTTACGGAAGGTTTGAAAGTGGCTTTCTACAGTGGTAAAACCAACACTTCAAATCTCACGGCCAACTATGGCGAAAACAATGAGCAGAAAAGGGAATTAGTAGTTGAAGGCAATGTGGTGTTCAAGAACAACAAAGGAGAGCAATTAGAAACGGAGAAATTAACTTGGATTGAAAAGGAAGCCAAGATAAAAACTGAATATGCCATCACCATTACTACACCTACGGAGATCATTACCGGCTATGGATTGGAGGCAGATGAAGATTTTTCAAATTATACCATCAATAGCATCAGTGGTATTGTAAACATCGAAGATGAGTAAATTAGATCCGCTTAAAATATTGTTTTATATCTGGTTATTCATTGCATTGGCTAGTTTGATTTTAATTATTGTAAGAACTATTCAGTTTGGATGGTTTCAAGGCAAAGACCATTTTTTATGGGTTATTTTCTTTATTTCTGTTTATTTTAGTTATAGAAGAAAAATTAATTAATTGGCATTCTTTATAATATCTTGTAGTAATTTTACAACTGGATGAATCTACACTCAATGAGCATTTACGGTTTTAACGATAACCCATTATAATGTCGCTGTTCCTAATCATATTCTTTCTAAGTCTATTTATGTCAGCATTTTTCTCCGGCATGGAAATAGCTTTTGTAAGTGCCAACAAACTGGAGGTAGAATTAGAAAATAAAAAGGGAGAATGGGCAGGGAGAAAGGTATCTGAGTTTATTCAGAACCCTACCCGTTTCATCAACACCATATTGATCGGCAATAACATTAGTCTGGTTGTATTAAGTATTGCGGCCTCTAAATTGATGGAAGACGACTTGATGCTGTTACTCAATTCTGAAGTTTGGGTGGTGTTCACGCAAACCATCATTACCACTACTATTTTACTCTTTTTTGGGGAGTTTCTTCCAAAGGCATTGTTTCGGGTGTATTCCAATCCTATGCTTAAGGTTTTTATTTTACCCTTTACAATTGTGTACTATTTGCTTTGGGTGATAGTTAAAATTTTCAGCAACATTTCAAGGGGAATTTTACGACTCATGGGCATCAAACTAACCCAAAGGGAAACACAGTTTACTCCGATTGATTTAGGTCACTTTGTAAAAGAACATCGTATTTCTGAGGAGCAAGACAGAGAAATTGATATTGATCTTTTTGAGAATGCCCTTCAGTTGAAAGAAACCAAAGTGAAGGAATGCATGGTGCCCAGAACGGAAATTACTGCTGTTGAGGAATCTACATCCATTGAAGATTTCAGAAAGGTGGTGAATGAAACACAACATTCCAGAATTTTGGTGTATCGAGAAAGTATTGACAATGTAATTGGTTATATCCATCACTTTAGTTTATTGCTAAAATCCGGTGATCTGAGTCAAATGATGATGCCTATCAGAGCTGTTACGGAAACTACTCCGGCACAGCAGTTATTGAATGATTTTATCAAAGAAGGCAAAAGTATTGCTTATGTGGTGGATGAGTATGGCGGCACTACAGGCATTATTACGCTGGAAGATATTCTGGAAGAGATCTTTGGAGAAATTCAGGATGAGTACGACGATGAAGATCCTATGGTGAAACAGATCAGTGAAAGCGAATACCATTTGTCAGGCAGAGTAGAAATTGATAGATTGAACAGCGACTATCATTTAGATATTCCGGAAGGCGATTACGAAACCATTTCAGGCTTTATTTTAGCACATCACGAAAACATCCCGGAAAAGGATGAAGTGATTGAAATTGAACCATTTGAAATTACCATTTTAGAAGGAACCGAGAAAAAAATTGAAACCGTCAAACTAGTGTACACCGATGAACGGATCAATCTTTTAGAATAGTTTGCACTTGTACTTGTACTTGAATTTGCATTTGAGCTTGCACTTGCACTTGAATTTACCCTTATACCACCTCAACAAGATTCCCCGACTCAGAGTACAAGATATAGGCCTTGATTTTTTCTGAAACGCCTAATGATTGTAAAGCCTCAACGTATAATCGCAGCTTACTGTGATATTGCTGGTTCTCCACTCCGGTTTTATAATCCACCACAATATAGCTGTCATCTATTCGAAAGATCTTATCCGGTCGATATAACTTACCATGATAATAGAGTGGTTGTTCATCCCAGGATTGAGTAGCAGTACTAACCCATTGCATATATAAACTTCCATCTGCCGTAAATTTCTCAAAATGTTCTCCGGCCAATTCAATCTCTTCAGCGGAATAACTGCCTTCGTTTACTGCCTTTTGAAAGGCAACATTACTGCCATTTGCAGCTAAATAATACAATGCCAAATGTACCAGATTCCCAACTCTTATCTCTTTACTTTCAAATGATGATTTTAAAACAGGCTGTTGAACATGGGTTGTCATCCGTTTCAATGGAACAACACCATTTGCATTTTTGTCCTGCTCAGTCAAATCATTGACAAGTAAGTTCTCTAAAGAACCCAATTCGTAAGATATATCTGTTTGCGAAGAAATCGAAGCACCTAATCGGGTTAAAGCTTCTATAATAAATTGAGAGGCAGATAATGGTATGGGACTAGAACTACTTTCCTTGGTAAATGGAGTAGTAACATATAAAACTTCTTTGGCGCGGGTAAAGGCCACATACATCAAATTGATGCTGTCTATCCATCTTAATTTTCTTTCATTCAGATAATCTTCGGCAAAATGAGTAAACGACATGTCAGAAACAACTCTAATTGGAAAATGAATGGTTGGATGAATGTGTTCGTCCTTTAACCATAAATAGTTTTCATGTAATCTTTCAAAGATGTCCCAATTGCAATAAGGGATCAAAACTACCGGAAACTCTAAGCCTTTGGATTTATGGATGGTCAGCACATTGATTTTATCAGTGCCGCTTTTCAGTTGAATGGATTGTTTATCTTCTTCAAGCATCCAATACTCTAAAAAGTCGCGGATACCGGAGGATTCGGTTTTGAAAAAATTAAAAACCAGTTGTTTAAAGTGTTCAACAAATAAGTTTTGACTGCCATCCAAATTCGTTTGGTCGATTATAAATTCAACAGCATCAAAGACGGCTACTTTTTCTTTCTTACCACTATCGAAATTCGGCAACCATTGTTTGAGCAGTGATCTTGATTTGTGATTGGTAAAAATTTCATGTTGAGATACATTTGGGAAATGGTGATGTTGAAATAACTGCCAAATGAAATTGGTATAATAAAGATCCACCGAAGGATCGCTCATGTAATGCAAACCGGCAAGCAACAATTTTACCGCATCATTGTGTTGAAGCAGTAAAGTTTCTTCCGATAAAATATCGATTTGGTGATCCTGTAAATATCGACTTATTTCTATACCATGACTTTTCTTTCTCACCAAAATAGCCATGTCATTCAGTGCATAACCTTTTTGCCGTAATTCGGTGATGTTGTTCAACATTTTTTCTAGAGCGATCTCCTCCCAGGTTTGCTCATCATTCGGCACTATCACTTCAAAGCCCACTTTGCCGGTTGCATAAGATTTACTGGGCATTTGCTCCAAGCTTTGATAGATTTGATCCACTGCAGTGCGTAATCCGGTATCATCAGCCGCCTGAGCGATGGATGCTGTAGCCGCAAAAAACCGATTATTAAAATCTATAATGGAGGGTAAGCTTCTGTAATTGGTGCTTAAAGCTTGTTCACCCACCTCGAATTTTTGCAACGATGCTTTGGCTTTATAAGTTAGCAATTCATAATCGCCATTTCGCCATCTGTATATGCTTTGCTTAGCATCACCAACCATCAAAACGTGAATGCCACTGGCAGAACTGCCTAAAATATGTTCAATGATGGGCATTAAATTTTGCCATTGGATGGTTGAAGTATCCTGAAATTCATCAATAAACAGATACTGCGTTTTCGCAGCTAATTTTTCAAATAAGAAAGGAATGTTATTTAACTCAATAAAACCTTTGATGAGTTTGGTAGCATCAATTAGGAAAAGTGCATTTTTCTCTTTTCTATACGCTTTGATAAATGTGTTGATGCTATTGATGACTCCTAAAGTGTATATATTTTTATAGATCTCAACGTTTGCGATATATCGGCCCATATTATTGTCTAGCAGTTCTGTTAGTTGCAGAATGTAGTGTGGAAAGGCGGAGTTCTTTAATTGCAAAATTTCGGCGGCATGGGATTTTTCAAACGCCTTTGAAAAGTAAGATCGTTGACCTGACAACATATCTTTTAAAGTGTCTGACATTTTAGTGTAAGATGTTACAATGTCTCCTGTTGCTACCTTTTCCAAATATCTGGGAAGGCTACTACGGGTAAATCCTTCCATTGGAAATTGCAATTCAACTAATACATCTAGAGCTTGTTTAGCCGTTGTTTTTATATTGGTTTCAAATGCGTTAATTTCTTTATACAGCTTAGATTTGATTACCTTTAACTCACTTAGTTCAAAACCGTTAGCATTCAGATCGAAACTATTGGTGAATATTTCTTTACTAAGGGCAATGATGTTTTTTCTAAAATTCCAGCTTTTGTCCTCATCAATTTTTGAAAAGGCAAACTCCTTTAACCAATTCGTGATCTCTTCATCTTTGCCAATCTGGTCGATCAATTCATCTACTGCAAACTCAAATGCTTCTGAAATGTCGAGAATAATTTCAAAGTTGAGCGGAAGCTCCAACTCTCGGGCAAAGGAACGAATGATGTTTTGAAAAAAACTATCAATAGTTTGTACATTGAAGTTGGAATAATCATGCAATAGTGCCACTAAAATTTTATCTGCCAAGGGCTTAAAATCCTTGATAAAAGACAATTCATTTTGTAAAACAGACAGTTGATCAGAAGCTTTACCGGACGCAATGGCATTGAGTTCTTTGATGATCCGTTCTTTCATTTCATGCGTTGCCTTATTGGTAAAGGTGATTGCCAGAATGTTTCGATACACATGTAAATTCCCGTGGTGTGCTTGTTGAAACAATATCTTCAAATATTCTTTAACCAGTGTATAGGTTTTGCCGGAACCGGCCGACGCAATATAAATTTGAGCAGTTTGCATATTGATCGCAAAAGATAGTTATATTTCAAAACAATCATTAGAACAACAGTCTTAAAAACAAAAGGGAACCATTTAAAATGTCATCGCATCATTTTGTAAGAGAAGAACAGGCAACAGCGCTTTACATCTTTGGAAGAAATATTGATGAATCCGTCCTCATGCAATTGCTGGAATGGAATCCGACAATATTGGCCAATGAAGACGTTATTGATTGGCTGTTTTCGCTAAACATTAAGATCGATATTGTCCTTTCAAAGGAAGAGATACCAATTGAATTGCCGTATGATTTTATAGTATGGAAACCTAGGTCACTTGAGTCTGAATTACAGCGGATCGATCGAGAGGTAAAAGCATCCAGAGTAATTGTATTAGGAAGCGGCGAGGTGGCATCCATACATCAAATGATGTTTAAATATCCTGAGCGGCAATTGGCATTGTTTGAAAATGACAGGAAGCACTTTTTATTGAAAGCGGGTGCTTCATTTCGAAAATGGGTGAACTCTGGTTTTGTTTTCGATTTAATAGAAAACGGCCCTACTACAATAGAAGGCAGCATAAAAAAGGAGAAAAATGGCTACTGTACGACGGAAGATGGAATCATTACTATAAACAGTCTTAGTAATTTAATTATCATTGAAACGCTTTAAAAACTATCTTTGAAAAAAAATGATATGAAAAATTGGTTATATATATTATTGATTGGATGCATTTCAGTATCCTGCAAAGGTCCCGGAGGGGACAAGGCACAAGTATCTGAAACACAAGAAAAGGCAGAAGCGTCAGCGCAAGCCAAGGATCTTTCTGTAGACCTCGCCAATAGCATGATTACCTGGGAAGGAAGCAAACCTGCGGGGAAGCACAATGGTTCTATCAAATTGGCTAACGGCAAATTATCCGTAGAAGAAGGTGCCGTTGTTGCCGGAGAGTTTGTCATTGATATGACTACGATAGAATCTACCGATTCGGGCATGGATAGCGACAATAACGCCAA
>JAGQYH010000479.1 GCA_020436175.1 Bacteroidota bacterium | reverse complement strand
TGATGATCTTGACACCCTTGGATTGATCTCAATGGCGATCAATTTTTCCGTTACCGGATCAATGGCGAACTGAACATTACATCCACCGGCAAACTTTCCTAATGAGCGCATCATCTTGATGGCCATATTCCTCATTTCTTGAAAGACCGTATCGGGTAAAGTCATAGCCGGCGCTACCGTAATAGAATCACCGGTGTGTACGCCCATAGGATCAAAATTCTCCACCGTACAAATAATGACCACATTATCATCTGCATCTCTCAACAATTCCAACTCAAATTCCTTCCACCCTAAAACTGCTTTATCAATCAACACTTCATGTGTGGGCGATGCCTGTAGACCATAAGATAATTTCTTTTCAAATTCTTCTTTGTCATGCACGAATCCACCGCCATAGCCGCCCAATGTAAAGGAAGGTCGAATCACTAAAGGAAAACCGATTTCCTGTGCTGCTTCCATACCTTCTAAAATGGAATTGGCTATTCTTGCCGGTGCTACAGGAATATCAATATCGATCATTAATTGCCTGAACTTCTCTCTATTCTCTGTCGTCTCTATGGCATCAATATCAACACCAATCAAACGAACATTGTATTTTTTCCATAAGCCAACTTCATCCGCTTCAATACATAAATTTAACGCCGTCTGTCCTCCCATGGTCGGCAATACACAATCAATGTCTCTTACCTTCAGAATTTCCTCTAAAGATTGAACTGTTAA
>JAGQYH010000478.1 GCA_020436175.1 Bacteroidota bacterium | reverse complement strand
CTGTCTTAAGTCTTTAATCTTATTTCAGAATTTTAATTTCTCAAAGGTTTACCGGTTTGTAGCATGTGCTGAATTCTCTCCAAAGTTTTCTTTTCACCACATAGACTTAAAAAGGCTTCTCTTTCAAGATCCAATAAATATTGTTCTGAAACTTTTGTCGGCATCGATAAGTCGCCACCGCAAATGGCAAACGCTACTTTCTTAGCAATTAAAGCATCGTGATCGGAAATATATCCGCCCATTTTGAAAGATTCTACACCCACTGTAAACGTACCTAGAGCAGTTCTTCCTAATGTTTGAATATCATTTCTTGCAGCCGGCTGTGAATAGCCTGCTCTATCTAAATCTAATACCGTTGCTTTGGCTTCCGCAATCAATCTTTTTTGATTCACCACCATTCTATCTACACCCGATCTCAATAAACCGACATTGAATGCTTCTTCTGCCGAAGTGGCTACTTTTGCCATGGCGATGTCTAAAAATCTTTGCTGTAATGCAGGAATTTGAACATCACCATTATAGTATGCGTCAGATGCTCTAAGTGCAAATTCCTTCACACCACCACCACCTGGTAATAAACCAACACCAACTTCAACTAATCCGATGTAAGTTTCTGCTGCAGCTACCGCCACATCAGCATGCATGGTTACTTCACAACCACCTCCTAAGGTCATGCCATGAGGTGCTGCCACCACCGGAACGGATGAATATCGGCATCTCAT
>JAGQYH010000477.1 GCA_020436175.1 Bacteroidota bacterium | reverse complement strand
TGTAAAAGTCATTTACAGTAATATCGCCCAACTCTAACAATTCAAAGATCCTTTTTTCTATTGCATTGGCCAATCCGGTTTCACCCAATAACGGAATCATATAATTTTTGTACCAATCCTCTTCTGAACGTATATTAATGATCACTCCTCCTAAATCAAATATTATATTCCTTATTTTCGCCATCGATTGCCAATTTATAAAAATTTATACCAAACAATTTTATTATAATTATTTTCAACTTTTGATTTAATCCTTTATTGAATTCCATGAAATATAGGCCATTCCCCAAATCCATTCTACTGGCAGTAGTATTCATTATTCACTTTTCCTTTAGCTATGCTCAGTCAGAAGATCAAAGCAAACCAACCGAAAATTCAGCATATATAGTCGGAACCGGCATCAAAGATTTTACAAGATTACTGGATGGATCACTTCCACATGGTATTGGAACTTACGGCCTAGTTAATTATTACCATCCGATCGACACCACGATTACAGATACCATTCGAAACATTGTAAATGGTGTGCATCTTCCATTAAAAACAAGAGTCATCACCATAAAACACGTTCCTTCCAATACAGAATTTGTTTATGTATTGCTGGATTTGGCTTTTGCCAGTAACAACATTCGGAAAGGTGTTTTGGAAAGAATTTGGAAAACCAGACCGGATTTTAAAAGTGCCTCTCTAATGTTAACCGCCACGCATACCCATAGTGCCCCGGGCGGTTTTACA
>JAGQYH010000476.1 GCA_020436175.1 Bacteroidota bacterium | reverse complement strand
TAAACACCGAAGCCCAACTTTCATGATTACTGACATCCAACGATTGAATAATGCAATTGGAAGATTGACCAAAATGTTCATGCAAGTGCGCTGTATCTATATCACAGGCATAAACCGTAGCTCCTTTCTCCAAAAAACGTTGGGTCAAGTTTTTTCCGATACCATTGGCGGCACCTGTAATTAATACTACTTTATTGTTGAGAATCATTCTTCGTTTATGATCAATTGTTTGTTTTGCCTTCTTTGTTGGGCTCTTCTGGGAAAATCCTTTTTAAATCCTACGGTAAAAAAGTGATTATCCAATCCTAAATTCGGTAATTGTAAATCCAGGTTAGACACATGTCGAAATCGATATCCAAAAGTAATGGTAACATCTCTTTTGAACACTCTTTGATAGCCCACTCCAAAATTATTGGAAAAAGCAAAACCATTTGCCTGGTGTTCGGGCGACCAAATACTAATGTACTGCGGTCCGCTGCCTACATGAAAATACAGTCCGTTGATCTCTTTCATTTTGATCAAGTACTTCAAGCCAATATTACAGCCCGCTTCCCAATCATTCATCCCTCCATTGACAAAAACAGGATTGATCTGCGGCTCTGCAAAAAGTAAAAAGTAATGCGGCGAATCCGGTTGTCGCTGCTTTCTGTGGGCATGAAACTCGATGTGTCCTAACAATAGAAACGGTTCATACCTGCCTTCCGGCAATGGTTCATTGACAAATCCATAGCCCAATGAAAATCCCCATTCAAATAA
>JAGQYH010000475.1 GCA_020436175.1 Bacteroidota bacterium | reverse complement strand
AAGGCTTCTGTCATTTTGGAGATATTGATGTTATGTCGTATCAGCATGGCTCTCAATGCTGTTCCTATCGGTAAAGTCTCGGCTTTCTGTTCTTTCGATTTTAATTTTTGCATCGCTCAATATTTATATGGTCAAAGCTGCTCGTTGTAAAAAGGACGGATCTGACTGTCCTTTATTGTGTACAAATTTAGCAATATATTGTAGCTTGGGTGGTAAACTTTGATCTAAAGTCTTGTTTTAGTGGATGATTGTCTAATATAATGAACAAGTCTGTTGTGTTACTTGATACGGATACTAATTTAATTCAGTATGACCTATAAGATAATACCTCCTCCATTTTCTTTCCGAAGAACCAATAAAACTAAATATCCCAAACCGGATTTCTACTGCTCTTTACCATGTATCTTAAATTGAGCACAAAAGTAAGAGTGAGGTAAATCAAAATAGGAGAGCCCAACGTGAGAAAGGATACATAGATAAAATACATACGAACCTTTTTGGAAGGCATCATCAACTTTCTACCCAACCAGGCACAAACGCCAAAAATGCTGGATTCAATGATATTTCTAAACAAATTGTGTTGCATATTGATATTTAGTGAAGAGTAATTTGTTACTAATCACGCATTACTTGATTCAATTATAAATATACGTAGGTTCTTCCAATTTTTCAGGAGGTGGAAAATGATCTTCACCTTTAAGAATGTGACAGCCAATAGGACAATCTAAACATTTTTTTTCGATACAGTAATGATTAATGGCTTGGATCAATGCCTGCGAGTCGCCGGCATCGTCGCA
>JAGQYH010000474.1 GCA_020436175.1 Bacteroidota bacterium | reverse complement strand
TTCTCCTTTTCCAGTGATGCTTTTGCACTTTCTTCCGCTTCCTTTCTCCTGTCTATTTCCACTTTCAAACTGCTGTTGATGTCTTGGATCTCACTCAACGCATGTTTTAGCTCTTGAGTTCGGGAGGCAACTTTAGATTCCAACTCTAAATTAAATTGATGCAATTTATTGATCAATGATTCCTGACGAAGCATATATCCAATCCATTGCGCGATCAATTTCAATATTTCAAGATCCGTATTGGTAATGCTCGTTTTCGAAGACGTCGAACTCGAAAAATTAATCGTTCCATAAAGTTGATCATCTACCAAGACTTTAGCTCCAATATAGATTTCCAGCTTCTTGTTCCAATAACACGGATGCGGATGCTTTTTCTTTTTGGTAGCGTCATCAATATAAATCGGATCATCTGCTAAGATTACATCATGGCAATAGGTATGATCCACTTTACAAGGTTGTTGAGCCAGTATTTCCTTTTTATGGTCGTCTTCAGCCACGATCTGAACGACGGTATAATCATCACCTTCAATTTTAGATAAGATACCAATGGGCAAATCAAATTTTTCACACCCTAAATGCAAGATCAACTCAATCTTTTCGCTGGTGGATTTTTCGGCATTGGAAATTATGCTATGTAACCCGCGTAAGAACTTATTGGTTTTTCTAGCATGAGAAATATCAGAGATCACAGCAACGGAGAATCTTTCACCATCCTTGTCGAAATGATTTAATCCGATATCAACACTTATGAGATGACCATCCTTATGTCTACCGTAAATGTCATCTCTGTCAGACATTCTTCTAACCGTCGG
>JAGQYH010000473.1 GCA_020436175.1 Bacteroidota bacterium | reverse complement strand
ACTTGAATTCTTACATCTAACACATCTCCTTTTCTATTGTGTTCAAAAATAAAATTAGTAGAAGTGGTAAATGGATTGGGGTAATTCAAGACATGTTCCAAAGCGAGTTCAGCAGTTTCGGCCACCACAAATTCGGTGTATCCTTCGCCACTGTTATTATAAACGTCCCAGGCTTTTACACTTACATCGTGTGTTCCCGGTGGGATCAATTCTAAAGGATATAACACCTGCCCGCTTTGATAACTATTAAGGTCGCTTTCATAAAAATCATTCAAGATAATGCTGTTCTGATTGTCATTGTCCAGCACGGCTTCAATGTCATGCCCAATGCCCGAACCTACTGTATTGATGCCATTTTCATCGAACAAACGGATCAATAAATCAGGATTTTCGTCCGTAAAATCGCCACTGATCCAAGTATCGTCATCAATGAACACTTCAACTACCGGCGCATCATTATCTATGGAGTTGGAATCTAGTTGACCGCCGCCACCGACCATTACCGTGTCCACTCCGGAACCGTCGATTACATCGTTGTGCGCGTAGTACGAAATTTTACCTTCGGCAATAGTGTAATTAATGTCTTTAGGAACTACAAAAGTATAGCTAAAGATACCATTGGCAGCTTGAACTTTACCCGAGTAGATGATATTATCTTGGATGTTGAATGGTGCAACATTGCTTTTTTCATCATTGGCCAATGTAGAAATGGTTCTCATTTTATCATATACAGTGGGGTAAACAAATCCGTTGAAGTCTGACATAACCACATCATCTTGATCGCGAACTTCTCCTTCGATGGTAATTTTTGACAATGCTTTTAAGGTGTCTGTTTGCAACACAT
>JAGQYH010000472.1 GCA_020436175.1 Bacteroidota bacterium | reverse complement strand
ATCAATATGAAAAGTGTCCAAAAGATCAATCAATTGTACGGACATGAAATGATCAACCGATTACACAGAAAAAATGCTCGGTTCATTAACAGTTGCATGATGCAAACCCTTTCAGGTGCCGCCGTCAGTGATGGCCTGGAAAATGGTAAAGTGGTGAGTGGTGTCGGAGGTCAATACAATTTTGTAGCCATGGCACAAGAACTTCCGGATGGCAATTCAATACTCAACTTGCGAAGTACCCGTTTTGAAAAAGGAAAGTTAAAATCCAATATTGTTCCTTTCTACGGTCATATTACCATACCAAGGCATTTGCGTGATATAGTTGTGACAGAATACGGCATCGCCTTTATCAGAGGCAAAACAGATGCTGAGATCATTAAAGCACTCCTTAACATTACTGATTCGCAATTTCAAGAAGAGTTATTGACATGGGCCAAATCGATGGGTAAGATCGAAGCCGATTACCAAATCCCGGAAATGCACAAGAACAATACGCCTGCCACTTACGCTACCGTGCTGCGAAAGTTAAAAGAAAAAAGCTACTATCCTCCTTTTCCATTTGGTACCGATCTGACTAAAAAAGAGATAAAAGTCGGAAAAGCATTGAAGGCTTTGAAAAAGGATCTTGGTTCAAAACCGGCTTTGATTAAAACGATCATAAAAGGATTGTTCTTAACGCCAAAACCTCAGGATCATGAACTATTGGAAAGTATGCAATTGCTGAAGCCCAAAAACGTGAAAGAAAGGTTATATCAAAAATTGTTGCTGGCTAAGTTTAGAGCATTGGGCTATTAAAGATATAAAAGTATTTTATTTTAGTGCGATAAAAAACGCTTGTATTGATGACATTTATCATCTATG
>JAGQYH010000471.1 GCA_020436175.1 Bacteroidota bacterium | reverse complement strand
GAAAAAGGCATTACCGATTTTCTCCTTTTGGAGAGAGATGCCGAAATGGGCGGCACTTGGTGGGCCAACTCCTATCCTGGTGCACAGGTAGATGTGGAGTCGATCTTGTATTCTTTTTCTTTTGAACCTTATGATTGGTCAAGAGTTTTCGCTTATCAGCACGAACTGCTAAAATATACCAACCATATCATCGACAAATACGACCTGCGCAATAAAGCGGAATGCAAAAAAGAAGTTACACGGCTAGCCTTTGATGAAGCAAATGCCGTTTGGCAAGTGGATACAAAAGACGGACAGTCTTATACCGCCACTTTCATCATTAATGCTTCCGGCGGATTAAGCCAGCCGAATATTCCCAATTTTAAAAATTTAGATCAATTTAAGGGTAAAACCATGCATTCGGCGCGTTGGGATCACAGCTATGATTATAAGGATAAGAAAGTGGCTGTGGTGGGCAGTGCCGCGAGTGCCATTCAAATTATTCCTACCATTGCGCCGTATGTGAAGGAACTGACCATTTTTCAGAGAAATGCACACTGGATTTTGCCTCGCCCCGACAGAGCATTGACCAATGTTGAGCGAAACACTTTTAAAAGATTTCCGCAAATTCAAAAAGCTTATAGAAGAGCGGTGTACATGAAATTGGAAGGCAGAGTATTGGCCTTTCAGTACATGAACAATATTTTAAAATTGTTCCAAAAGGAAGGAGAAGATCATATCAAATCTGCCATCAAAGACAAAGAACTTCAAAAGAAAGTATTGCCTGACTACTTAATGGGTTGTAAAAGAATTCTGCTCTCCAGCGATTATTATCCCAGCCTCAATCGACCAAATGTAAGATTGCTTACTAGGGAATCGGGTATCAAAGAA